>JAYVUR010000093.1:0-12650 GCA_043787715.1 Candidatus Melainabacteria bacterium | reverse complement strand
GAGTCTTGCTGCTGGTGATAGCCTGAGTTCGGTTGTTTCTAAAATCAATGCTCAGTTCCCAGTGGATGGTGGTCTTGGAAATATTGCCCGTAATAATCCAACTGGGTTTTTGAATTTATCGACCAGCCTCCCTATAGGTAGTGCGAATGGTGAGGCTGCCTCTATTACTATTAGTAATGATTCTTCTGAGTCTGTACTTAATGATCTTGGCATTAAGCCCAGTGTTACTACTGGCGGTAATTCTGGCTTGCTGAGTATGTTTGCGAGCCTAGAGAGTGCACTCAATACTAATAGTACTAGTACTGTGCAGAGCATGCTTAATGTGATGGACTACAACCTCACCAAGTTAAGTAATGTAAGGGGGCAAGTCGGAGCACTTTCTAATAAGTTGCAATCTACCGCTGATTATGAGGTTGACTTGGGTACTAAGCTTGTTAAGGATTTATCTAATATTGAAGATGTTGATATCGCTAAGGTTACTCAGGAGTATAGTAATGCTCAAACGGCATTACAAGCTGCAATCCAAACTTCATCTAATTTCTTTAAGTACAGTTTAAGAGGATTATCAAGTTTCCTTGGAGGCTAATAAATTATGGGTAGTAATTCACTAGGAGCATTAAATATAAGTTTAAGAGCTATGGATGCTGCTCAAGCTGGTATTAATATTACTGGTCAAAACATCGCCAATGCCAATACTGAAGGCTATTCGCGTCGTATTGTTACTTATGAAGCTGATGAGATGGTGACACGTGGTTTTAGTACGGTGCTGCGTAATGGTGTCAAAGTCTCTCAAGTCGAAAGAGCAAGAGACATGTTCTTGGATAATCAATATCGGATTCATAATTCATCTTCTGCTTATTCTTCTCAAATAGCCAAGACTAATGTTAGTGCTAACCAAATCTTGGGTGAGCCGGGTGATGCCGCGATAAGTGCGCGTGTTAATGATTTTTATAATGCCGCTAGTGATCTTGCTGCTAATCCGCAGCTTAGTAGTGCTAAGGTGAACTTCGTTAACGCAGCTAAAACTCTTGCGAATAATATTAACTTAGTTGATTCTAGTTTGAAGAGTATGAGTTCTGATCTGGTGGAACCCGGTAGTGGCGCTGTTCCTGTCGCTATCAATGAACTTAATGATCTGCTCGGTCAGTTCGCTGAAATTACTAATCAGGTGTCGGTACAAGATGATAATGCTCCGGATATAAGTTATTTGCAAGACAAGCGAGATCTTTTGCTGGACAAAATAAGCAAGTATATGGACTTTACGATTCATCGTGATGGTGCTGGTGAGTTCACCTCACTCGCTATATCTTATAACGCGAGTGAAGCTCAAAGAACTGGTACTGTAGCTTTTACTAATCCGGGGAATACTTTATCGCCAGCTATATTAAAAGCCTCTGGCAATAATACTCTTGAACTTAGTGTTAATAATGGTAAGGGTACTAGTGTAGGTCCTTTTACTGTTAATTTTGATGATAATTCTACTGCTACTGATATAGTCAACAAAATCAATAAAACTTATGCTGCTAATGGTGGCTTCGGTGCTATAGCAGCCTTAAATGCTGATGGTAAGCTGCTTATATCGACAGCTAATATGCGCGGTGCTGTTAGCAATGCAGATGCTGCAGTAACCGTAGTAGGTGGTGGTGCGCTTACAGCTCTTGGACTAAGTGCTGGTACTACTAATGGCGAGGCGGCTGACGAGAAGGTTGTAGTCGGTACAGCCGGTATATTCTATAAATTTCAAATGGCAGAAGGTAGTACTGCTAATGGCGTAGATCCTTACAGACTTGAACTAATTAGCAGTGATGATGCTGCTACTGTGCAAGGTACTGTGCACGGTTTCAAGGGTACTCTTGGTGGACTTTTAGATTCAGTGAATAAGGAGATTCCTGACTTGAGATCAGAGCTTGATGCTTTTGCGATGGCAATTAAGTCTGGTGTTAATCGTCTAATGAATCTTGGTTATGACGAGGCTGGTGCTGGTGGTCCAAATCTATTTACTGGTAATTCTGCGGCGAACTTCGCAGTTGCCGATGCAGTAGATGCTAATCCTAATTCTATTAATCCTGGGCATAGTGGAGCGGCTGGTGATGGCACTATCGCTAATGCTATAGCTGATATTTTCTTCGGTAACTCTGCTGTGGTTAGTGATGGTGTGCTCTCAGATCAGCTCTACATCGACTCTTCAAGCACTAGTAGGGTACTAAGTACTATGCCGGTAGTGCCCGGTCAAACTTTCAAGACTGATATAAGCGGTATCATTAGCGATAATGGTATTAATGTGAATGCTGGTACTAATGGTTATGGTGGCGGTAGCTTAGTACAGATTGAGTTTATTGATTCTGATGGTAATCTTCTAGGTTCAGCAGTTAATTTAAGTGGCACTCAGGGTCCTCCTACTGACAAGGTAAGTTATAGCGGTACTATTCCTAGTGATGCTGCGTATGTTCGTTTTAAGATGAACGCTAGTTTCCGTGATAGCACCCTCAGTAACAATGAAGGCTACTTTGATATCTCTGTTTACCAGGGTAACGCTAGTGAGACTAAAGTCGCACGTAATATTAACTCAGCCTATAATCAAGTTGTCGGTGAATTTGCGACAAGAGCTAATTTCGCTGAGCAAAGCTCTAAGATAGATGATGCACAGTTGAGTCAACTCAAAAATAAGAAAGATAGCGTCTCGGGTGTTTCACTAGAAGAAGAAGCCTCGAATCTTATTAGATTCCAAAGTGCATTTCAGGCCGCGGCCAGAGTGATGAATGTGGTTGATAGGATGATGGAAGAGATTACCAATCTATTAAGATAGGCTAACCTGTATTGCTTTATTGCTCTGCATTCGTGGTTGAGAGCGCAAAAACAAGCCTTTGGGCTTGTTTTTGCTATGCTATACTGTGATACAGTACGGAATACTGTTAAGAGATGTTTTTTCTCCGATACATAGTTTCTGATACTTAAGGAGAAAAAATGTCAAGTAATAAATTGTACGTAGGTAACCTTAGTTACTCAGTAAGTTCTGAGCAACTAAAAGAGTTTTTCAGCCAATCAGCTGAAGTGACTGATTGTAGAGTAATAGAAGGTAAGGGTTTCGGCTTCATTACTTTCGCTTCTGAAGAAGGTGCTGGCACTGCTAAAGAAGCTCTTAATGATCAAGAGTTCATGGGTCGCAAACTTAAAATCGACTTCGCACGTGATAACCAAGGCGGCGGCGGCGGTGGCGGCGGCGGCGGAAATCGTCGTAGCGGCGGTGGCGGCGGCGGTGGCGGCTATGGTGGCGGTGGATACCGTGATCGTGGTAGCAGCAGCGGCGGTGGTGGCGGTGGATACCGTGATCGTGAACGTAGTTCTAGATACTAAATAGTCATCCTGAGCGTAAGCGAAGGATCCCTTAATTAATGAAGCCCTCGAGAAATCGGGGGCTTTTTTTTAGGCTTGATACAATCTTACTGTGCCTATAACTGCCCGTATTATCGATGGTAAAGCCGTTGCTCGTAGCATCAAGACTAAGCTCGCCGCTAAGATAGCTGAAGCTACTAAGGCTGCTAAGCGCGCGCCGGGACTGGCGGTGATTATAGTGGGTGATGATCCTGCTTCACATTACTATGTACGCAGCAAGCAGAAATCCTGCACTGATGTTGGCATCACTTCCTACAAGTCTGATCTTCCAGCGACTACGACGAAGCAGCAATTAATTTCTGTGATTAATAGCTATAATGATGACCCTAGAGTAGATGGCATACTCTTGCAGCTGCCACTACCAGATTCTTTGCGCGCAGATACTCAAGAGATCATAGATTATATTCACCCAGATAAGGATGTAGATGGACTAACGACTGTTAATCTCGGGCGGCTCATCACCGGCTCATCTCAGCTTATATATCCGTGCACGCCCAAAGGTTGTATGGAACTACTAAGAGATGCTGGTGTAGGACTCTCTGGCAAGCAAGCTCTTGTTATTGGTCGCAGTAATCTAGTTGGTAAGCCGATTGCACTGATGCTGAATCAAGCTAATGCTACGGTTACCATGGCGCATAGCCGCTCGGCTGATTTAGCTAAACTGGTAAGCGAGACAGATATATTAGTAGCAGCGATTGGTCAGCCTGAGTTCATTCAAGGCTCTTGGCTGAAGCCCGGTGCTGTAGTTATAGATGTAGGCATTAATGCTGTTTATAAGAAGCCCGATGAGAGATCCTTAGTAGGTGATGTTGAGTTTCAGTCTGCACTGAGTCAAGCCTCTGCTATTACCCCAGTGCCCGGTGGCGTCGGGCCTATGACTGTAGCTATGTTGCTTGAGAACTGCTATGAGCTGTACTTGCGGCATTAATAAAACGCTTATATAATCTAGTCTGTATGATGATTGGTCAAATCGGTCTTATAACGGCTCTTGCTTTAGTTAATGGTCTAGTTCTTCTTGGACTAAGTACTTTGTTACAGCGGATATTTGGTATCTATAGTCCCAACCCTGTTAAAGCTGACACTTATGAGTGCGGCATGAAATCTGAGATGGAAGCCTTAGTGCAATTCGATATCAAGTACTATCTTTTCGCGATCATCTTTATTGTTTTCGATGTGGAGTTTGTGTTCCTAATGCCTTGGGCATCACTATTCACTCAAATGACTGCTGGCAGTCGTGGCTTTATTATCACAGAAGCGTTTATCTTCGTGGCGATACTTTTGCTTGGTTTATATTACGCCACTAAGAAGGGTGCGCTCAACTGGAATCAGGATTAAACCCTCTCTACTGACATCATATTCTCCGCATACTTCGCAAGCATATCGGTTTCTATATTCACGGCTGTACCGACAGCCCAGTCTTTGATATTGGTCTTAGTGAGAGTCTCAGGGATAATCGCCACGGAGAGACTGCGCCCAGATAGTGAGGCGACGGTAAGACTGATGCCATTAAGTGTAATAGAACCTTTGTGGATAATATAGCGGCGAATATTCTCGGGGAATTCGATATGGTATTCATAGCTACCATCATGCTCAGTTATTTCGCGCACTGTGCCCGTCGCTTCTACATGTCCTTGAACTATATGTCCGCCAAGTCTATCGCCAAGCTTAAGGCAGCGCTCTAAGTTAACTACTGAACCCAGAACCAGTGCACTAAGATTAGTCAGTCCTAGCGTTTCAGCTATAGCTGTAATTTTGAAACTCTCTTTATCGAAGTCGGTAACGGTAAGGCAAACACCGTTGATGGCGATACTGTCTCCGTGCCGCACGTCTTCTAAAATACGGCGAGCAGTTATAGTGAACGTGATATTAGAACCTTCACTGTCTAAGGCTTTGATACGACCGGTCTCTTCTATAAGTCCAGTAAACATCTCTGTAGGTTATTGTAGCGTAGCGGATTGCTACTGTTTCATTGTGACCGACGTCATCTTAACAGGATTCGCGGTACCATCAGAGCCCGGATATGGTGCGACGTTATCAGAAACTATCTTGTTTACTACATCCATACCTTCTATTACTTGCCCGAATATAGTGTAACCATATGGATCTACACCGCCAGCATCAAGGCTAGGCAGAGCTGCTAGATCGATGAAGAACTGAGTACTTGCTGTATCAGGATTAGAGGTGCGGGCCATCGCTAATCGGCCAGCCTTATCGTGCTTGAGATTGTTTTTCTCATGCTTGATGGTGCGCTTCTGCTTAGTATCAGGATCAGTAAAACCGCCTTGACCGTTACCGTAAGGGCAACCGCCCTGCACCACGAAACCCGGAATAATTCTATGGAAGACTATACCGTTGTAGAATTTACGTTCTACTAAGTCGATGAAGTTCGCCACTGTGCCCGGCGCTTCTTCAGGGTATAGTTCAATTTTAATTAGTCCTTTTTCGGTTTCCATATTGATTATGGGGTGCGTCATTTTGGCTTCTTTAGCGGCTTTGAGTTCTTCAGATTTCATGGTTTTGCTTTCTTCCTTTTTAGTTTCTTTGGCTAGCACGGGGCTAAGAGCCATCATAAGCAAGCCCATAAGGCTTACTACTAGTAGCGTACTGGTTTTAGTTTGCATAAGAATAAATTAAGCGTTAGCTTCTTGAGTCTCAGCTACCGCTTCTTCTACTGGAGCCTCAACTGCCGGAGCTTCTTGATTCACATCACGAAGCTGTCTGCGAGAATCTTCTTTAAGACGAGTCGCTTTATTACCGATAAGGTTGCGTAGATAGAACAACTTTGCGCGGCGAGTTCTACCTTGGCGCACTACTTTTACTTCTTGTACTTTTGGTGAATGTATTAGAAACGTTCTTTCAATGCCGATGTTTTGGAAAATCCTTCTTACCGTAAAAGTCTTATTAATGCCGCCACCTTTAATCGCGATTACAAGACCCTCAAAAGTTTGGCTACGCTCTTTCTTGCCCTCGCGGATAAGAACTTTAACTTTAACTGTGTCGCCAGTGCTGAACTCAGGTTCTTTGGCTTTGAGATGGTTCTCTTCTATACGTTTAAGAATGTCTTGCATGATTAGCTTATAATCCTAGCAAACCAAGCCATAGAAGGCTGAAAACAGGCTCTGCTCTTAGCTTTTTTTAAGTTTTTTCCGGCTCCACAGTCCTAATATACAGCTCTTCCAGCTGATCAGCACTCACTAGGCTCGGAGCCTCAGTAAGCGGACACATGGCCGCTTGATTCTTAGGAAAAGCGATTACATCACGAATAGTATCAGTGCCAGAGAGTAGCATGATGAAACGATCAAGCCCAAGAGCGATACCGCCGTGTGGTGGTGCGCCTAGTTGCAGAGCTTCTAAGAGGAAACCGAATTGCAGATCAGCAGTAGCATCATCAATTTGCAAAGCATTAAATATGCGCTTCTGAACTTCAGGACTGTGAATACGAATAGATCCACCACCAAGTTCTACGCCATTATAAACAATATCGTAAGCGTGAGTCATAACGCTAGCCGGATCTGTTTCGAGTTTATCTAAGTCTTCGGCGCGCGGCGAAGTAAAAGGGTGGTGATTAGCTTTATAGCGTTTAGATTTCTCGTCATATTCGAACATCGGGAAATCCACTACCCATAAGAGTTTGATGTCTTTGGGATCGTAGAGGCTATATTTCTCGGCTATATGCAGGCGCAATTTACCGAGCACATGATTTACTAGTGCTGTTTTGTCAGCAACGAAGAATACCAAGTCGCCATCCGCGGCATTAGTAGCTTGGCGCAAGCTCAGCAATTCAGCTTCGCTAAGGAATTTAGCAATAGGCGAACTAACTGCCGCATGCTCAACACTTAGAGCCTCGCCTTCACTAGCTTTATAAGTTATCCAAGCTAGTCCCTTCGCACCATAATCCTTGCTCATGGCAAGATCGCGAATATCATCTATTTCTTTGCGGCTAAGTTTGGCGCCGCCATTGAAGTTGATAGCCTTCACTATGCCGCCAGACTTGGCTACACTGGCGAAGGCGTTAAACCCTGATTCAGACATGATTTCACTGACATCAAGTAGTTTAAGGTCGAAGCGGATATCAGGCTTATCGCTACCATAACTATTGATCGCTTCATGCCAGCCCATGCGCGGGAATGGAGCAGAGACTTCTATACCTGTAGCTTCGAAAGCTGATACCACTAAACCTTCGGTGACATGCATGACGTCTTCCTGATCTATGAAGCTCATCTCTAAGTCGATCTGAGTGAACTCTGGTTGCCTGTCAGCACGTAAATCTTCATCACGAAAACATCTTGCTACTTGATAGTAACGATTAAGTCCGCCCATCATTAATATTTGCTTGTAGAGCTGCGGTGATTGCGGCAGCGCATAAAAACTATTAGGGTGCACACGGCTAGGCACTAAGTAGTCGCGAGCTCCTTCTGGAGTGGATTTGCAAAGTATCGGTGTCTCTACTTCGGTAAACCCCTCGCTGTTAAGGTAGTTACGGATAGCATGCACAATCTTGTGCCTGTTGCTTAAGTGTTTAGCTTTATCTGCGTTGCGTAATTCTAGGTAGCGATATCTGAGTCGCAGATCCTCATTAACAGTGCCGACTTCATCGATTTGGAAGGGCAGAGTTTTACAACTATTAAGTATCTCTATCTGTTCAGGGTAGATCTCTACTGCTCCAGTTTTAAGATTGGTATTCTCAGTACCTTCAGGGCGAACACTCACGGGTCCGCGTGCTGCGATCACGAATTCAGATCTAAGCTTCTCGAATATTTTATGGACATCGGGATTTTTCGCTGGATCTGAGACTAGCTGCACTCTGCCGCTATGATCGCGCAACTCAATGAATATAAGGCCACCCAGATCGCGGCGCGTCTCTACCCAGCCAGCCACTGTCACTTCTTGACCGGTGCTTGCTTGTTTAATGGAGCTGGATAAATGGCTTCTTTTGAGCTTAGTTGCTATAGTCACGGATTACATTCTACTATTGAGCTGCTAAATCAGGGTTTTAAGACCCACTGTAGTATAAAGTGTAAATATGTGTTATAATCTATAATCATGGAATTCCCCCGACTTCTTAAGATAATCACCCCAGCTAATATGGCCAAAACCTTCGCTTCGCTTGCGGCCGGAGGCTTGCTTTGTGTAGGTGTAGATAAAGCTATGAGAGCTGAAGATAGTAGAGAGGCTTTTGTTGCGCAGCAACATGCCGAGCTTGCTGAAGAGTTGGAGGCAGCACCAGGTAGATTTGAACCAAGACCTACCCTCGTAGACTCCTCTGTGCCTACAGCAGTTCAGATGGATGCTTTGCACGCAGCTTATGTGTCAGCTCAGGAACAGGCATTTGAAGATGTCTCGGAATTAAGGAAAGTAGGTTCTGATGTTTGTTTTGCTTTAGGTGATTTGAAAAAACTACCTAAGGGGTTTGATATTCTAGATCCGCTAGGCTCAGCATTCCCCGGGGTACCTACTGAGAATTTTGGTGCTTTAATATCTGCTGCTAAGAAGATAGGTGGTCTTGAACCACATGTACTTATAGTTGTGACCGGCAATAGAGCAGGTTGCAGCTTTACCCCCAAGGGTGCTAATGACAGAAAAAATATTTTAGGGATCACTGCTGTTGAAGCCAAGAATCTTGGTGGGGATATGGCTAGATTGAAGTCAGCAGACGGAGAGGTGGCTGCTGCTGAAGCTGCAAGAATTGTTAAGAGTAATCCTGCTTTTTTTGGGATTAAAAAAATCCCAAGCTCTTCTCAAATAGCAGCTCGGGGAGATAACTTTACTTTAGCTGGTGAGTCCGGTGAAACCGGAAGAGTTTTTGCCTACCCAGCTGATAAGCCATTCCCCAAGAGATAACCTAAGCCAGCACCCTAATCACACTCTCCACCGTCTTAATTGAATCTAGTGCTTTAATTTCTTGGATAATTTTATTCATCGACTTCTCTTCTATAGGGTCTATCATAAAATCTGCTAGCGCCTCACCATCATGAGCATCGTATTGATCGATGAATTTAATATTGGCATTGTTGTTAGCAGTGATGGCACCAAGATCTTTAAGCACACCAACTTTATCGTGCATAGAGATGCGTACATAGAAACTATTACGCACATCATTAATAGACTTGATCTGTGCGTACTCTGAATGCTGGCAAACATACTGTGGATGCGGCTCTGAGCTGCTGCGTATTTGTGATGAGAGCATTAATATATCGCCGAGCACTGAGCTTGCGGTTGGCAGAGAGCCTGCACCTTTGCCGATTAGAGTGAGATCCTGCACCGCATCACCGCGCACCATTATGGCGTTGTACTCGCGGCTTACGTTCGCGAGGGGATTATCCAAGCGCACGAAGCAAGGATGCACGCGCAGATCTAGTTCAGCACCAGTGTTATCCACTATACCTAATAGCTTAATACGATAACCTCGCTTAGCTGCTGAGCGAATATCGGTTAGGCTTACGCGCCGTATACCTTCAGTGTAGATTTTAGAGCAGTCTATTCGTTTGCCTGAAATGATAGAAGCTAGTATCGCTATTTTATAAGTAGCATCTTTACCATCGACATCATTAGATGGATCTGCTTCAGCGAAACCCAGTTCCTGAGCTTTCTTGAGTATGGTATTGAAATCCACACCCTGCTTCTCCATAGCATCAAGCATATAGTTGGTGGTGCCATTAATAATGCCGTAGAGATGTTCGATACGATTACCCTGCAGGCTCTGCTTGAGTGTAGCGATAATAGGAATACCACCAGCAACAGCCGCTTCGTATTGGATAACTTTATTATTTTCTTTGGCAGCTTCGAAAAGATCCTCACCCTCAAGCGCTAATAAATCTTTATTAGCAGTTACTATATGTTTGCCACTCTTGAGCGCCTTAAGTAATATTTCTTTGGTGTGTTTAACACCGCCCATTAGCTCTACTACTATCTCTATCTTAGGATCGTTAATAATGTCATCAGCGTTATCAGTAAAACGGCTTGCTTCCATATCAAAATCACGCTCTTTATTGAGGTCGCGCACTAATACTTTCACTACTTCTATATTTGGATAATATTTAAGCAAACGCACTAGTCCACCACCAACTGTACCGCAGCCCAGTATGCCGATTCTAGTGGCGTGACCGCGTTTGAGTTTGCTGTCCGATTTTTCCATGATGCTGAGCATAGTGAATAATTTTAGCAATAAACATCTTAGATGATGTTATTTGCGCTGCCTAACCCCTAGGCTAGGCAGAGTTATTATTTGCATGAATCTTAAAGCGATTTTATTGCACAACTATGTGCCGCAATAGTCTTGTCTAGATCTTCATAGCTATGCGCCGCACTCATAAACCCAGCTTCAAAGGCTGACGGCGCCAGATATATACCCTGATCGAGCATTGCTAAATAATATTTGCGGAATAGTTCTAGGTTTTGAGTTTTCGCGTCCTCATAGTTGTAGACCTTGCGCGTAGTAAATGCCATGCCGAACATAGCACCGACACTCACCACTTGCATCTCGCGAATCTCTGAAATATTAGATTCTTGATTAGCTGCGCGCAGACCGTCGAGTAGATACTTGCACTTCGCTTCAAGCTCCGCGTAGAATCCATTAGCTTGTATCTTGCGCAAACAAGTCAGTCCAGCACTCATCGCTAGTGGATTGCCCGAGAGAGTCCCAGCTTGATACATGGGTCCAGCTGGTGCGACCATAGACATGATTATGCGTGAAGCGCCGTAAGCACCGACCGGAAGACCGCCGCCGATGATTTTACCTAGTGTAGTTATATCGGGCATCACGCCATAGAGTTCTTGGGCACCACCAAGCGCTACTCTGAATCCGGTCATCACTTCATCGAATATAAGTAGTGCACCATATTGACTGCAGAGCTCGCGCATCTTAGCAAGGTAGCCTTCGCGTGGTGGGATACAGCCAGAATTGCCGATCACGGGTTCAGTGATCACGGCAGCCACAGGATATTTAGCAAGAGCTTCTTCTAAGGCAGCTTCATCATTGAATGGCAATATCAGAGTATCAGCTGAAGCACTGCGCGTCACACCCGGGCTATCAGGCAAGCCGAGTGTGCTAGCACCAGAGCCAGCCGCGACCAGCATCGAATCTGCGTGTCCGTGGTAACAGCCAGAGAATTTGATTATGATATTGCGTTCACGATTGTCTCCAAGAATTTGACGTCTGCTTTCACTGTTGGCGTAGGCACGAGCTAGTCTCAGGGCAGCCATCACCGCTTCGGTGCCTGAATTAACCATGCGTACCATTTCTATACTTGGTACTAGCTTAATTACTTCAGCCGCCATATCGGTTTCAAGAGCCGTCGGTGCCCCGAAGCTAGTGCCGCCACGAGCAGCCTCAATCACAGCTGCTTCTATATCGCTGTCAGCATGCCCGAGTATCATCGGTCCCCAAGAACCTACATAATCTATATATTGATTATCATCTTCGTCCCAAATATATGCGCCTTGAGCACGCTTCATGAATACGGGATCAGAACCAATAGATTTAAATGCGCGCACAGGCGAATTGACTCCACCGGGGATTAGTTCTTTAGCAGCTTTAAATAGTTGCGAAGACTTTTCTCTACGCAGCGCTTTTAGCATAGACGTAATCTACCGCATCTTTGATGGTCGCGATTTTCTCAGCATCGTCATCAGGAATCTCCACGCTGAACTCATCTTCGAACGCCATTACTAGTTCTACAGTGTCTAGTGAATCTGCACCTAGGTCGGTAGTGAAGCTTGATGTTTCGTTGATTTCATCTTCGCTTAAGCTGAGCTGTGCAGCTACTACTTTGGTGATTCTTTTTAAAGCGTCTTCTCTACTCATAGTTGTTGTGGTTCCTTCTGTCATTTTTTACCTCAAATGGCGCAAATACGCCTATTCTGGGTATCAAGGATACTACATAAAGAGCCCACCATCAACCTGTATTACTTGACCGGTAATATAGTCAGAATCATCAGAAGCTAGGAACAATGCGGCTTTGGCTATGTTCTCCACCGAACCGAAGTCGCCAAGAGGGATGTTTTCTTTATATTTATTTTGTGTTTCCTCATCAAGCTCAGCAGTCATTTCTGTAGCAACAAAACCCGGGGCTATGCAATTCACCCTAATACCACGACGTCCATACTCTTTAGCTAGTGACTTGCTAAAGCCGATCATGCCGGCTTTAGTAGTAGCGTAATTAGCTTGAGCTGGATTGCCATGCAAACCTATTACACTGCTCATATTAATAATGCTGCCTCCACGCTGCTTGGACATAGCCTTCACTACTGGCTGGCAG
>JAYVUR010000092.1:0-2742 GCA_043787715.1 Candidatus Melainabacteria bacterium | reverse complement strand
TACTACTTTAAGTTCTACCTTGGGCGTCACTGGGGCTACTACTTTAAGTTCTACCTTGGGCGTTACTGGTAACACTACTATCGGTGGCAATAATATAGTTACTGGCTATATTAATGGTGCCGCTTTAACTACTACTGGTACTGCTACTGTTGGTTCTACTTTAGGCGTTACTGGTGCTACTACCCTAGGTTCTACCTTAGGCGTTACTGGTGATTTAGCCGTTAACACCAATAAATTCAATGTCACTGCCGCTTCTGGTAATACCACTATTGCTGGTACTTTAGGTGTTACTGGTGCTTCTACCTTATCTAGTACTCTTGCGGTTACCGGTGCTGCTAGCTTTGGTAATAAGATTGTGGCTTCTAGCTACATTAATGGTTCTGCTTTAACTGTTACCAATAATATCAATGGTGCCGATTTAGTCATCACCGACAATGGTAGTTTTGGCGATGATGTTCTCATAGGTGATGATTTAACTATTAATGACGCTTTAACTGTTCTAGGTACTAGCAATTTCAGTGGTGGTGTTTCTACCCCAGGTAATATTCATGCTGGAGGCAATGGTACTATCAACGGCCATTTATTAGTTGGTGCATATATCAATGGTGCTACTTTAAATACTACTGGTGATGTTACCGTTGGTGACGATGTAATTGTTACTGACAATATTAATGGTGCTGATTTAGCCATATCCGGTACTGCTACCATAGGCTCTACCTTAGCTGTCACAGGAGCTACTACTTTAGCAGCTATTTCGGCTACCACTGGTTCATTCAGTTCTACATTGGCTGCTGCTGGCAATTTTGCTGTTAACACTGATAAGTTCAATATCACCGCAGCTTCTGGTAACACTACTATCGCAGGCACTTTGGGAGTAACAGGTGCTGCCAACTTCACAAATAAGATTACTAGCTCTAGTTATATTAACGGTACAACACTAACCACTACTGGTGATGTTACCGTTGGTGATGACTTATTGGCCACTGGTTCTATCAACGGTGCCCTAATGGTAGTTACTGGCAATTCGACCATAGGTGGCAATTTGGCTGTAACTGGAACTTCTAGCCAAACTGGTGCTGCGGCATTCGCCAATAAAGTCATAGTTACAAGTTACATCAATGGCTCAGCTTTAACTACTACTGGCGATGTTACAGTGGGTGATGATGTAATTGTTACTCATAATATTAATGGTGCTGATTTAGTAATCAGCAATAATGGCAACATCGGCAACGACCTGACCATTAATAGCGATTTATTTGTTCTAGGTACTAGTAACTTCACTGGTGGCATTTCTACTCCCGGCAGTATTCATGCGGGTACTAATGGCAGCATTAATGGTCACCTACTGGTTGGCACCTATATCAATGGTGCTAATTTAAACTTAACTGATGATGCTACTATCGGCGATGACATCCTCGTTACAGACAATATCAATGGTGCCGACTTAGCTATATCTGGTACCGCTACTGTTGGTGGTACATTAGGTGTAACTGGTGCTACCACACTTGCTTCTAGCCTAGGAGTCGCAGGCAATTTAGCAGTCAACACCAATAAATTCACCGTAGCGGCAGCATCAGGCAATACAGTTGTCGGAGGAACTTTAGCATCAACTGGTGACTTCTCAGTTAATAGTAATAAATTCACCGTATCAGCAGCATCAGGCAATGCTAACTTAGCTGGCACTTTAGCTGTTACAGGTACTGCTACTTTTAGTGACAGGATAATAGCCACTAGTTATGTTAATGGTTCTGCCTTAACCATAAGCGGTGATGCCACTATCGGCGACGACATATTAGTTACTGACAATATCAACGGTGCTGACTTAGCTATCAGCGGTACTGCTACTGTCGGTTCTACTTTAGCCGTAACTGGCGCTGCTACTTTTAGTAACAAAATTGTTGCTAGTAGTTATATTAACGGTTCAGTTCTAAATACTAGTGGTGACGCTAATATTGGCGATGATATAATTGTTTTTGATAATATTAACGGTGCTGATTTAGCTATCAGTGCTAGTGCTACTATTGGTTCCTCTTTAGGTGTTACTGGTATTACTACCTTAACCAATAATTTAGATGCTCTTGATCAAGTTAGAATTGGTGGTGGTTACGGCTCTACTGGCGCCACTATAAGTTCTACTGGTGCTATACAAACCAATAGCGATCTTGCTATAGACGGTGTTTCTACTTTAACTGGTGATACTACGATTGCAGGCTTATTAACCGTAAACAATGGCGTGACTTTCAACAGTGGTGCTGGTAATAATGATTTCAAAGTTGATGGCCTTGGCAATGCCGATCTATTATTTGTTGATGCAAGTGCTAATAAAGTTGGTATCGGCATGGATAATCCTACTTCAACATTACACGTTAATGGTGACCTCACCATAGTTGGTGTAGCCAACTGGGCAGGTGGTTTGAATACACCAAGGGACTTACATATAGGCGGCAATACTACTATGAATGGCACCCTTGCTGTTGATAGCAATGTTACATTCAATAACGGTTTAACTCTAGAAAATGGTGCTAATTTCCAAAGCACTCTTGATGTCGCAGGTATCACCGATCTTGACAGTGCATTGTTTGTAAATGGTGCTACTACTATGGATAGCACTCTGGGTGTAGCTGGCAACTTCGCTATTAATAGTAATAAGTTTAATGTTACTGCAGCTTCTGGTAATACTGCTATCGCTGGTACCTTAGGAGTTGCTGGTGCTAGCACTCTAAGCTCTACTCTAGCTGTTAC
>JAYVUR010000091.1:0-4819 GCA_043787715.1 Candidatus Melainabacteria bacterium | reverse complement strand
TATACTACCTGCGTTAATAAGTTCTATGGTTTTTTCTTTGCTTTGATCGGTGAACTTAATCTTGCCCCCAATCGCAGTTTGCATCTCTGTTAACGACTCTGGCTTAATATCTCTATTAGGCGGCATAAGGTGTTTAGGGTCGAACTCGCATACATGTTTCTTAGGATCTAGTAGCCTAAAAGTATTTAAAGTTGAGGCGATTTGCTTGGCTTGATTAAGTTCAGCTTGCGTAGCTTGAACACTCAGTAATTGCATAGCCCTATAAACCAAATTCTGTGAAACATTTGCAGGTCGGAAATTAGGCGCTTGGCATTGTCTAGCAATATCATCAAAATTATTCGCCAAAGCAGTAACAGCAGACGAAGCGACTCCGGTAAAAGTACCTGCAATAATTTTAAGATCAGGATTCCTAGCCATAGCTGGGTTTTTTCTTGCAGCAAACGCTGCTTGCAGTTCAGCAGTTCTATTACTCAAAGTAGGATCAAAAGCACTATTCACGACTATTATCTTACCATCATAGTCCGCCCCTCCGCCATAAATTTTAGTAAAAGCCCAGCAAATCAATGCTTCTTAAAGCTTCGGATATAACTTTATTATAACACCGTTATAATCTTTAGCGATGCCAGACCCCGCCCGCACCATCGCTAAATCCCTACTCGAAACCAAGGCTGTAACTCTTAGCACCAGAGAACCTTACACTTGGGCGTCAGGTTTGCGCTCACCCATTTATTGCGATAATCGCATCACCTTATCAAGCACGGAAGCACGCAGCTTAATCACTGATGAGTTCGCTAATTTAATTCGCAATAAATACCCAGAGACTGAACTTATCGCTGGCGTCGCCACTGCTGGTATTGCGCAAGCGGCTCTGGTTGCAGATAGGCTTAAGCTGCCACTAGTTTATGTGCGCCCCGAACCTAAAGACCACGGACGCAAAAATCAAATCGAAGGTAGTTTGAAAGCTGGTCAAAAAGTAGTAGTGATCGAAGATTTAATTTCTACTGGCGGCAGCTCGATTAAAGCAGCTCAGGCACTACAGGAAGCTGGAGCCAATGTACTTGCGCTCGCAGCTGTATTTAGCTATGGACTACCTAAAGCCGAAGCAAATTTCTCGGCAGCTAATATTGCCTATCATGCTCTTTCTCACTATGGTGTTCTTATTGAAGAAGCAGCAAGCAGCGGCTACATTACAGCTGATGAGCAGAAGACTTTGCAAGAATGGCGCAAGGACCCGCAACTCTGGTCGGATAGATTTACTGTTAAGAATTAACTCTTGCGCCCAACTGCTTCTCAAGCTTAAGGAAATTAAGCTCATTTGGTTTAAATATCTTATAGTATAGAGTCCTTTCAGCAAGCGCAACTGGGCTTATATGATTGCTATCCAGCTCCATATCGGTTTCAATAAAAAACTTACGCGGACTATTATTCGGCATCAAGATTATTAGCTTGCCGCGATTAGCGACCAAATCATAAAGATAGTTACGAGTGCAATCTAGGCATGGTAAGAGCTTTTCTTCTTTAAGTAAAGCGTGAGCTTCCTGCCTGCGATACAGCAGCATCGCCACCATATTATTATTTTTCAAACCATCTTTGGTTGCCGACAATGCCGCTTGCTTCTCTGCGCAGTTGCGGTACTGCGGCAATTTCAACCACTCAGGACGAGCCGGATCTATATTCGCTCCAGCATGCACAGAATAACCATTAGCCCCGCGATAAATCATCACCGCACTATAAGCTGTATTGGAGATAGGTGACTGTGCGTCGCTGTTTTTATCAAGCAGCGCCGCAACTAACTGTCTTAGACCTTCCTCTTCTAGTAAATCAAAATTAGAATATTTATCAGCCTCTATTGCTGCACAGAAGCTCTGCACCGACTCGAGGTTCTCAAGTTGCTTTAATTTTTCACCTGTGAAAAATAACTTTTGATTGCGCGTATCTTTGTGAGTGCTCACTTATATTATGCGCATGAGCTGAATGCTCAAGGATATATATTATTCCCAGTTTTTTGGAGTTTTGATCATAGGGAGCGAGCGATTTAATAATCGCGAGAATGGGCTCTGAGAGACGTGTCATGAAAGCCCGAGAACAAGGCAGCGCGAGTCCGACGCACTGGAGTTTAGTTAAACCTAAATGAGGATGCGGAGGACGAAGCGCAACACAGTTATCGGGCTTTTCAGGACATGTCTCAAGCTGGGTTTTTGAACTTGGTGATATTAGATTGGAACAGTAAGTCGACCGTCCCAACCGGACCATTACGCTGCTTACCAATAATCACTTCAGCAATACCAGCTTTCTCAGACTCAGGATTATAGTAATCATCTCTATATATGAACATCACTATATCCGCGTCTTGCTCGATCGAACCGCTTTCGCGTAAATCCGACAGCATCGGCCGCTTATCCTGACGAGATTCCACCGCACGCGAGAGCTGCGAAAGTGCAATCACTGGCACATCAAGTTCGCGAGCCAATAGTTTAATGCCGCGAGAAATTTCAGAGATTTGATTAATGCGCGTTTCATTACTGCGACCTTCAAGCAACTGCATATAGTCTATAACCACTAGACCTAGGTCCCCGAGCTGCGCTTTAAGCCTGCGACATTTACCGCGTATTTCCATCACGGTAACACCAGCAGAGTCGTCTATAAATATAGATGCTTCACCAAGCTCACTCATTGCTTTACCAAGACGCTCCCAATCTTCAGCTAGTAACTGTCCGCTGCGCACACGCTGACTATCTACTTCTGCTCTAGAACAGAGCATACGCTGCACCAACTGGTCGCGGCTCATCTCAAGACTGAATATCGCGACCGGTCTCTTGTCTTTCATCGCGACGTTTTCAGCAAGGTTGAGCGCCAGGGCCGTATTATGCACGCAAATATCAGCGGCAACAAAATTATGAGTAGTCTCTATAGTAAGGTCGTAGACCTGCTCTTCACCAGCATAATTAATAGCAACTATCTCATCCCAATAAACATCACTAGTTGCAATGTCAGTAAGCTCTTGAGCATTAAGAGCCGCTCCTATCTTAGAGAGTGTTTCTCTTTGCGGCGCACGCTTAAATGGATGCAAGGATTTCAGCCCTGCTCTGCGCGCAAGACTAGCCCAAGATTCTTCACCCTTAAGCTTAGCTATATGCTGCCAAATACCAGCAGGAATTAAATCTTTATTGGTGGCGTAGCGTTTACTTTCAAGCGCAGCGGTGATTTTCGCTAAAGCATCTTGCTTAGCTTCAATTCCTACCTGGCTTATAAAAGTTTTAATTGACTCAGGCTCAGTGATATTGAGCTGCCAGCTGGTTCGACGGCCATCCTTGTACTTAACTTGCTTCTCTCTAATATCAGCAACTATGCCGAAGCGCAGCAATAAATGCTGCACCCCGCGTACCAGCTTCTCGCTGACACTTGCATAACCTAACTGCGATTGACCAGAGCTTAATAAAGTTGCCCAGCCATCAGTCGCAAATAATCTATTTAAGAATAAAGCTATTTGCGTAGTATCAAGTTTAAATATTATTTCCGGCACTACTTTAGCGTGCGCGTTTTTGCCTTTAAGCCCAAGCGCTTCTAACCAAAGCATTATGCTCGAGCCACTATTATGTCTAGCTGAAGCTGCTCGCGATAAATCTAAATCCAAGACTTCAGCCAATCGCCCTAGGGTACTAGCATCAGGCACAGTCTTAGCTTGAAGCCAATTCACCACTGAAGATGTACTCACACCCACAGCAGCAGCAAGCTGCACTTGGGTCATAGCACTAGCATTCACCGCGTATTTAAGCTGCTCAGCAAAAACCTCCCGCTCAACAGCTATAAATTCATTATTTTTGGCAACCACTACCGTATCAGCCCTACCGTGATTAGACTTGAACACTCGAGAAACCAAACTCGCGTCAAACTCAGACACAGCCTTAATAAAATCAGCTTGAATCCCTGGACTATTATTGACAAAAGTTAGTGAGGCTTTAGTCAAACAACCATCACCAATTAAATAGCCTAGTAATTTAGCTTCACAATCGCGAATGCGCTTATTGGATTTAGTAGTAATACGGCGCGGCACAGCAATATGGTCGCCCACACCTATTTCACCAAGCTTAGTCCAACCATTAATAGTTAGATAAGGATGAGTGATGGTGGTTTTGATTTTACGTCCTAATCTTGTGACCACTTCGAAAACCGGTTTCACGCCATCATCTATATAAGCACTTGGCTTAGTCGCCTTAAACTTCCAGTCGGAACCAAGAGTAAGCAATTCTTGATTCTTGCATTTATATATTTCTTCAATCGTAGCGATGCTGCCATCAGCTAGAACCAGCTCGGTGTCTTTATGCAGGCATTTTCCCATCGACGGCCGCGCAGCAAGAACAATCATGTCACTCTTCTGCAAACCCGTGGTCATCACGTTCAAGTGATAGAAGCCAGTATCTACACCACTAAGCTGACCTTTATTAGCCTCGCGCTCCTCAAGTATCTCCCAGCTCTTATGAATAAGAGCTGATATAGGAGTGAGTGATTCTTTGGATTTGCCTTGAGCAAGATCGAAAACCAATTGCTCTGCTTGATCGACAAGTTTATCGAGATCCTGTTCAGACTGATAACCCAGCTGTACTATCTCATTACCAGCAACTATCATATGCCTGAGTAGAGACTTATCAGCAACTATCTTCGAATAGTAAGTAGCATTAGCTGCTATCGGCGCATGGTCGCTAAGCTCTGAGAGGTAGGATCTACCACCAGCTTCATCCAGCAGCCTGTTATCAGTTAGATACTGAGCGGTAGTGACAGTATCTATGTTTTGACCGCGCTCAGATAATTTAAGAAAAGC
>JAYVUR010000090.1:0-2025 GCA_043787715.1 Candidatus Melainabacteria bacterium | reverse complement strand
TGTTAATTCAAGTATAGCCATACCACTATGGCCGTTAAATTCAAGACTTTTGTTCCCATATCCCTTGTTACCAAGCTTTTCCTAGCCTAGCGCTTATGCTGCGCTGCCACTAAGGGATCCTTCGCTGCGCTCAGGATGACGGAATTTTAGGATGACGGATGGTACTATTTAAGCATGGCTAAACCCATTCAAGCAATTATTCTTGGCTCAGGGATATCTATTCTTGATAGTCATAAGCCTTATTCGACGATTGCTTATTCTGATATCCCCGGCTTCCCGCGCGCGACGGTGAAGGGTCACAAGGGTGTTCTAGAGAAGTATGATCTTGGCGAGCATGAGATCTGGCTTATGCGCGGACGCGTGCATCTCTACGAAGGCAATACTTGGGAGCAAGCTTGCAGGCCTACTCGTTATTTGATAGAGCAAGGTGTTAAGGATTTATTTATCACCAATGCAGCTGGCGGACTTAATCCTAATTACGCTGTTGGTGATTTAATGCAAATCACTGGCTATCTAGATTTTATGCGACCGGGGCGTGAGCGTGGGAATATTAGTCAGCTGCTTACTAAGCCTAAGTTGTTTGCGACTCCAAGTATTGCTGGGCTGAAGCAAGGTGTCTATCTGGGATTCCACGGACCTAGCTATGAAACTAATTCTGAAGTTGAGTTGTTCAGAACACTGGGTGCTGATGCTGTTGGTATGTCCACTATCCCTGAGATAGAGACGGCCGTAGCTGCTGGTATTCAAGTGCGGGCAGTTAGTGTGATTACAAATGTCTACGGTAAGACTGTAGAGTTGGGGCATGATGGTGTGGTAACTGCGGCAAGGGCAGCTAGCAAGAAGCTTGAAGAGATTGTCTTGCTACAATAAGTCCCTGTGCCCAAACCTTTAGTCAAATTAGCAGCTGCGCTTGAGCCAGCCCCTAACTGCGGGGTTTGTGCTGCTGAAACTATTAAAGAGCTTGAGAACCCTAAGTTAAGTTCTCTTGTTATACCAATTTGTAGAGAACGCAAGCATGAGCAAGGAGCTAAGACTCCCTGTTTAGCTGATGGCTGTAAAATTACGGAGTCGCATTCGCATATTGCTAGTCCTCAGCAGCGCGACTTAATTACTAAGTTGTCGAAGTCTAAGCCATCGGCACATCTTTGCGCTGATGCTAACTGCTCTCATGATGTTGTATCTGCTGCGTTTAAGCGTTCTGGTTTATTTGCTGCTTTGGAATCCCTTGGCTCTCCTGAAACTTCAGCGAGCCCTAGTCCTGCAAGAGCTACTAAACTTGCTGTAAGTTTAGCTGATACGGCTTCTAGTCTTAGAAGTCCAGCGCAGATATCTTCTCATAGCTGTGGTCCAGCTTGCAGTCACTCAGCGCCAAGCGACAAGGTAACTAGTGCGCCGCATGTACATAATCAGAATTCGCTTGCTAAGTATAGTCATAGTGCTGAACATAAACATGATACCGATCATGTACACGGCGAGCATTGTAATCACGAAGATGGTCCTGCCGTAATTGATGGATGGCAAGGCATTGCTGCTTTAATTGAGAAGCATATCAAGAACCCAGTATTGCAAAAGCTTGTTTATTTAAGTTCTAGTATTGCGGCAGCTACACCTTTTGGTGAATTGTTTGCAGCTTTTAGTTTGCCTGAAACAGCCGCAAAGCTATTAAGTCCGTTGATGGGCGTTTCTCTAATGCAGGGACTGATGCATGGCAGTGCTAAGTTGAGCAAATTCTTCTGGACTCTTCCAGTAGTGGGGCTTTCAGGGCTAGCTAGTCTTGCGAATATACCTAGGATTTTGCGCCGAGTAGTTACTGTAGCTCTCTTGCAAATTGTAGATTCTATGCAAGATCACAAATCTAAGCTGCTGAGTCTGGATCATTTTATGCTGCGCCTTAAGGATAAATCTAAGCGCCAACAGTTCTTGCAAGTATTAGCGAAGGTAGAAATTGCTATAAATAGTTCAATACCATTTGCTAATTTTTGCCGCCGGCAAGTGGAAGCGAAAATTAACAATCGATTTGGTAAG
>JAYVUR010000089.1:0-7556 GCA_043787715.1 Candidatus Melainabacteria bacterium | reverse complement strand
ATGAAGCATCAGAACGTCAGCTAGAGCAAGAATCTACTAAGCTAATGTATAAGATTACAGAACTTGCAAGTGGCAAAGAGAATTTAGATTCTACTGGTCATTTTGTTTATCCAGTGCATGCTCGCATATCTTCGCCCTTCGGTCCGCGCCGCCACCCAATATTCGGTGTAACCAGTATGCATAGTGGTATAGATCTGGCAGCACCGCGCGGCACTCCGATTAAAGCTTCTGAGGGCGGTACCGTAATTTATGTAGGCTGGTATGGTGGCTACGGGAAGGTAGTAATAGTAGATCACGCCAAGGGCTTCACTACTCTCTATGCGCATATGTCTTCTACTGCTGTTAATGTTGGCAGCAGAGTACAACAAGGTGACACGGTAGGTTATGAGGGTGACACCGGTTACGCTACTGGACCGCACTTACATTTCGAAATACGCACCCAAGGCAAACCACAAAATCCAGTAAACTATTTAGGTAATGGCTAACGCAAAACCCATCTCAATTAAAAGCATTATTAACTTCGTAGTCACAGTACTAATAATGCTACTACTATGGAAAGTAGTAAAAATAGATTTCCGTAAGTTTATAGATCAAGTCAACCACACTGATATCTACTGGTTCTCGATAGCACTTGTATTCTATCTGGTACAAATTTTCACCAATACCTATCGCTGGCAAATCTTACTTAAGATACTGGATTATAAACTTAGTTACTGGCGCGCACTACAACTATATTTCGAAGGCACCTTCAGCAACTGCTTCTTGCCAATCAATGTAGCTGGTGACGCTCTTAGAGCCTACAAACTTGGCAGAGAACAGCACGACTGGATGCGCGCAGCCAGCACTGTACTTATAGAACGAATATTAGGCTTCACCATGATGCTCAGTCTAATTCCGGTGGGATTAACTTGCTTGCATTTCAGCGAGCAGCGAGACCTTGTGCCTATCGGCTTACAATGGTCATTATTAGCGGCTTTCCTGATGATGCCACTTGGCTATCTAAGTTATGCACTCTGGTCACGTATACCTCTACCCTTCATCGCTAAACTCAGACATGCAATAGAAACCTACGCTAAACACTATCGTAAAATTCTCAAGATGATATTGTGGACGGTTATCACTCATGCTTTTCTGATCTTGGGTAACATCTTCGTTGCTATGTCACTTGGCATAGGACTAGATCAAATTCCATTTTGGTATTGGTTACTACTAGTACCAGCCGCTTCAGTAGCTGGTTTCACCATACCTTCAGTAAAAGGTCTAGGAGCTAAAGAAGCTAGCTATGTCTATATCTTAGGCTTCATCGGCATTAGTCCAGATACGGCACTTGCTATAGCAGTAGTAGCATTCTCTGCTTATATGATTACTAGTGTGCCGGGGATAACTATCATCTGGAGCCATAAGCCTGCTAAAATTGAAGCCCAAGATGTGGCATAATTACAGGTATGGGTACAGCTAGAAAAATTCAATACGTATACAATAACAAAGGCGAACAGACCTCTGTAATATTACCTATTAGCGAATACGAGCAATTAATAGAAGATTTAGGCGATTTACGCTCCATCGAGGAAAGACGAGGGGCAAAACCAATTTCACTTAATGAAGTTGAGCAGCGCCGTCTCAAAAAAAAGCTTAATGGCTAAAAAATACCATGTACTTTTTATACCTGCTGCTGAGAAAGATCTCGATAAACTAGAAACGCAGATTGGAGATAGAATTTTCAACAAAATCAAACAATTAGAAATAAACCCAAGACCTAGCTCTTCCAAGAAATTAAAAGGGGAAATTAGCCATCGACTAAGAGTAGGAGACTATAGAGTAATCTACGAAATAGACGATTCAAAGGCCCAAGTCATGATATACAGAGTTAGGCACAGAAAAGAAGTATATAAGTAGTAATTACGCCGCCACTGGCACGACCGCTACAAACTTACGGCCAGCCTTATCAACAAACTTAACTACGCCATCAGCAACAGCATATAAAGTGTCATCGCTACCGCGCTTAACGTTCTTGCCCGGGTGGTACTTGGTACCGCGTTGCTTAATAAGAATATTACCGATGATAACAGCTTGACCTGCGTATCTCTTAACACCAAGACGCTTCGCTTTCGAATCGCGCCCGTTTTTAGTACTACCTACACCTTTTTTGGATGCCATAAATCTCTACCTTATATACTATGCTGTGATCTTATCAACCTTAATACGAGTGAACTCTTGTCTATGCCCTTGCTTACGGCGATAACCTTTCTTGCGCTTCATCTTGTAGACAATAATCTTCTTGTCTTGACCAGACTTAAGCACAGTCGCTGTGACACTAGCACCAGATACAGTCGGCTGACCGATCTTAGGTGCGCCCTCGCCAGCAACCAATAACACTTGATCTAGATTCAGCGCAGCACCATCTTCAAGGTTCAACTGATCCACATCTAAATAACGGCCCTCAGTGACCTTATATTGCTTACCTGCTATCTCAACTATCGCGTACATAACAGGGCTAATAATAGCATTAAGCCTAGAAGGCTTGCTGGGGGAGGAATATAAGGGAAAGATTAAGCATTGCTGGCAGATTTAGCTAAGACCGCTGAAGCGGCAATAGCTTTGAGATTATATTCCATAGCAACTTCTTCATCATGAATTCGACGCATATAGAGATCAGTTAACTGCATCTGTCTCATACGCATACTTTCAATAGTACCTACAGAACTGTCCAATTTGAGAAACTCAATAAGCTTTTCAGCACTTGGTTTTTGATTCGGATCATCAGAATAAGCTAAACCCCATTTGCGAGCTTCATCAGCCATAAAAGCATCAAGCTTCCCCTCAGCCTCAAGTTTTTTCCCTTGCTCAGAATCCTTAATATTAAACAGATGCGCTCTAAATTGTAAAATCTTAGTCAATTGCACTGAATTATAACCAGCCGTCTCCAGTCCTAAGTTCGCACCTCTCAAACCTTTATCAACACGAATAGCCTCGCCAGAATCTATTAAACCTTTAGCATTCAAACTAAACATATGCCTTCCCCTAACAGGCGTACTGCGATATTGCATCCAAGGATCAGAAGCTGTAACACCAGCATATGGAGAACTAAAGCCCATATAACTATCGGAAGAACTATAATCAGTAGCCCTGTAAGGTTCAGCAGCTCTCATGGGCACACCAACTCTCCCAACATTTGGTGTTCTTACAACTGGGGATTGGGTTGTTGGCACTATTTCATCAGGCATATAGTAACTCCTATGATATATTTAACTCATTAAAGTTAAGGTAAGGTTAAGAAGGCATATTAATACGCGAGAAAGTATCCATACCATGTTTAAGAACTTGACTATGTCGTGAATAAGCTTCAAATGTCATAGAAATTGCTTCTTGTCCATGCAATTTTAGGCGCTCGAGAGCCATTGCTGCTTTATGGAGATCTTCTTGCTTAACCCCTGGAGTACCAGCTAGTTCATAAACTCGCTTTCTTGCGCTCACCAAAGATGAGAAAATCTCGAGAGGGAATGGCATTGGTAAAGAACCTAACATCAATATATCCTTATTTTATTTATCCTAACCATCTAACCCCTTTGGCATGCTCTTGAAAAGCTTGAGCCATCTTCGACCATAAAAAAAGTTCACCTAATTCAGTATTAAAAGCAAGTTCTGCATTAGATTTAGCAATTTCTGCTTCCATTTTAAGTTGATTGATAACGTTTTGAGAAACACCTTTCTCCGAAGTAGCTCGCTGAACAGCCGAGGCCGCTTGCTCATGCATCACTATTGCAGGCCTAGATTTCATCTCAAAAGAGCCTTTTGGCACATTTGTGCCACGCTGAGTAGGGGATTGAAAATAATCAGATCGAGCTTCAGGTACAACCCTGAGCATCGTACTTGGACTATCATCTACCGGAATAGTCGGTGCAGCTACCGTTGCAGGGGCCGAAGCTCCAGCTGGTGGAAGGTTAGTGCTTGCTGCTGCTGTTATGTTTGTAGCCATGTTCTCAAATATCCTTTAAGTCAATACACTTATATATAGTTCTTGAGCGTGGGTAGTTGATAACTAAATTCATTATCAAAATAGCCAGATCTATTCGGTTATACATATTATTATGCAAACAGTCTACAGTATTGAAAAAGACCTAGAAAAAAGGTATAAAACCGCCCCAGAGATAGTCAAAGGCACTACTCTTAGCGAGCCCGAGCTAGCTAAATGCAATGACCCAAGGCAGTGGCGCCGAGCAATTGCCGTCGAATTTGCACTTAAAACACTAGACTGGGCTATTAGTGATGCTCAAGAAAAAAATGATAGTAAGTTGAGTACCTATCTAAGAGCTAACAGGAATCTTTCTTCCGGTGAAAAGAATTTAGTAGAAACAAGCCTAGAAGAGTTGTTCAAAAAGCATCAAATAACTATTGGTAGCACTAAAGTAACTGCCGAAAATTACATGCAGTATATCGATAGAGCGCATGTGCAAGAGCAGCTACGCAAAGCTATTAAAAGCAATTTAGATCAAATTAGCCCCTCAATAGATTCTTATGAGCCCTTCGTAGGCGTAAAAGCTAGAGCTAAGATAGCAGTTGGTGCTTGTGTTATTGACCATGCGATAGGTGCGGCGGCCGGATTATCATCTAGCGCAGCAGCGGCGGCGGCGGCAAGACAAGCTGCTACAGAGGAAATAGCAACACAAACTATATCAAAAAAAGTATCTGAGAAAGTTTTCAACGAAGAATTAAAAAGAAGAGGGACCTCAAATATATCAAACTTACTCGTAAGAGATGTAGAAATAAAAGCTGCAGAGACAGCAGCAACAAATGCTGGCATAAAAGCTGCTGAAGAATGCGCCAAAAGAGCCCCCGGAAGATTCACGGCAACAGCAATTGACAAAGGTGCAGCAACCCTTGCAACAAAATTTAGCGCTAAAGGATTAATATGGCTAGCAAAACCTCTACTAAGATTTGTGCCAATAATTGGTCAGGTTTACACCGTTGGCGAACTACTATGGGATGTACACAAATTATTCAGCCCCAAATACAAGACTGAAGACTCCATGATTGGACTCGTAGGCATAGGAATAGGAAAAGCATTTTCAGGATTATTCGACGTCTCTAATGCATCTAAAGCATAAACAGACTGGGAGAAGATTATATGGGCTTAGCAACATCAGCAAAAATACTAGGGTCTCTGACGAAGGGACGAACTGAACTCATACAGTATCTAACAAGCAAATTCTGCAAAGATAAAGGACTGAAAGAAAATTTACTGAAAGGAGCTGGTAATGTTATTGCTGTTCCATTTAAACTAGTATTTGATAGTTTTAGCTCTGCTACACCTCGATATAAACTAGGCAAGATAGTCATAGGCTCCTACGCCGGCCTCAAAAGCCTAGGCTATGGTTTGTCCGATTATAGTGATTGCTTCGGCATAAGACAAAGAACCAAAAAAGTAGAAGGTAGTTTTACCTACTCATTAGTAAGCGGGACTATTAAAACTGCTCTAATTACAGCACCAATAGCTGCAACATTCATCTGCCCAACTACTGCACTTGCCGGCTTAGTAATGGGCATGCCAGGGTTATTAATGATACCCATTGCAACAGCTCTAGCTATGAATACCTACGAACAACACGTACTAACAGGGAAAACAAGCATAGATTTTTTAGCAAGAAATGGCTGGAAAAGCTCCTTAGAGGACGATAACAATTTAAGAAATGGCGGATGGTTGTTCCAAAAAGCCAGAGAACTTGATACTAAAGTCTTTGGTATAAAAGTCCTGAAAATGCCAAGCACTCGAACTAATTGGGAGGTCCAAGCCTGATAGCCAATATCACTGATTACATTCCCTCAACAAGCAAAGTTGGAGTCGAAAACTCTTCTAGGCTAGATTCAACACGTACAAACCCAGATAGCAATGGTAACTCACGTTTGCAAAGTCAAGCACTCAGTCAGCCACAACTAGAAGATGGTGCCCTTGCAACTCAATTTAGACCTATTTCTAAATTTATAAGGAGTGGTATAAGGGCTGGAATTGAGACTGGTGGCAAATTAAGTGTGGATTCTGGCAAGTTACTTAAAGATTATTGGCAAAAAATATTCAGCAAAGATCCAAGCAAACAAGGCATTACTAACAGTAGATGGTTAGCATTATCAGGACTGGGATTAACCGCAGGACTTATGACTCTAAAAACTATTTTCGAATCAGCACAAAATATAGTTGGCAACCCCGAACAACAAAAAGGATTAGCTCCTCTTATATTCCAAATCGCACAATTGGTCATAGGTGCAGGACTTGCAGTGACTGCTCATAACACCGTTACGCGAAATGGCAAACCAGGTTCAGAAAATTTAGCGACACTAGCAAAATGGTTTATTGCCTTTATTGGCGTAGATCAGATTAGCCATCTCTATAGAAACAAACCTAATATGTTAAGGAAAATCACGGATTTCTGTGGTGTAACTGAACCAATTAAGGAATTTATGGATACTGTAAGCCTTAGATCATTAACCGGAGCTAATGAGTACGATGCGCCTCCCTTAAACATGGCAAGTAGTCATAATTAATCCATGTCAAAGATAAGCACACAACAGCTTTATATAGTTGATGTCATCAACTGGAATAACCTTGTCATCCAATATAGACCACAAAGGGCGGAAAATAACCGAAATTATGGTTAAAACTGGTATGCAAATAGACCTAATACCAAGTCGCCCCGGAGAATTAAAAGTAGTCTCTGACAAGTTTGAACAAATAATCGACAGTAAAACCCACCCAAATATATTAATCAAATCAAGTACTAAGACACTTCAGGTTAAGGGTAGATTAAAAGCTTTGGATTTCGATAATATAATTATTCAGGGCGGAGAATCTAAAGATCAAATAGATCTAGAAATCGAGACGGCACCTCTAAGTGAAACTAAAACTCATCGAATATGGATCAATACTGGTGCTGGCGACGATGATGTAAATTTAAATATAACTGGCACTATTGGCACTACTGATAGTATTGATTTTAATACAAAAATATTTGTGGATCTTGGTCCAGGTGCTGATAGGTTTATCGGTGGTTGTAAATTCACACAAAGCAATAACGCTATGCAAAGAACCTATCTTAGAGTATTAGCAGACCCAGACGAAACAAAAGCTGAAGATGAGGTACGTTTATACAACTCACCGACACTCAGCATGGAAAGAAGCAAAGGGGAATATACCTACCTTCTAAACTCACAGCATGATCTAAACAATCCTCAAAGGAATAAAGAGTTTGAAGAAATTGATACAATCCTAAGTTCATTACCTCGCGACAGTTTTACTATAAATGCATATAGAAAAGGCTCCATTAGAAGTTTAGAAGAGTTACGAGCCCATGCTGCAGAAGATAAACGAATTGAAAGGCTTATCCAGAGCTCTATAACCCAGGAATCAGCTGAAGAAAATAAGAAGACTGATGAAGTCAAAACAACAAAACGTCCTCAGGGTAATGGCAAGGATTGGATCAAAGCCCCAGAATAAAAATCTATAGTCAAAACAGGTATTTACATTACGTTTTATAGGTAAGTACCACTATGAGTCTAGTCGGAAC
>JAYVUR010000088.1:0-2763 GCA_043787715.1 Candidatus Melainabacteria bacterium | reverse complement strand
CGTTAGCTCAGATCCGGCTGATCGAATCGGTGCTGGTGATCAAGGCATTATGTTCGGCTATGCTTGCGATGAGACCGCTGAATACATGCCACTAGCTATTACTATTGCTCACAGACTCGTTGAGAAACTAGCTGACGTGCGCAATAATCACCGGGAGATACACTACCTCAGACCAGATTCTAAATCTCAAGTCACAGTTGAATATCGTGCCGACAAGCCTTATCGCATCGACACTATATTAATATCAACCCAGCATGACCCAGTAGTTAAGGGTGAAAGCGACAACGCCAAGATCCAAGCTATTATCGCTGAGGATTTACGCAAGCTAGTTGTCGATGAAGTATTCAAGGATTTCGATGTTAAACCAGATGCTAAGACTAAGTTCTTCTTCAATCCATCAGGACGTTTTGTTATCGGTGGACCACAGGGCGATGCCGGTCTTACTGGACGCAAAATTATAGTAGATACTTATGGCGGCTATGCTCGTCATGGTGGCGGCGCATTCTCAGGTAAGGATCCGACCAAAGTGGATCGCAGCGCAGCTTATGCAGCACGCCATGCAGCCAAGAATATAGTAGCGGCTGGACTTGCCGCTAAATGCGAAATCCAGCTTTCATACGCTATTGGCGTTGCTCATCCTATCAGCATTAATATCAACACTTACGGCACAGCCAAGCTAGATGCCACAGATGCAGATGCTAAACTCGCTGAAATCGCAGCTAAGGTATTTGACTTTAGACCATATTCGATAATCCAGAATTTCAAACTACGACTAATGCCCAAGGAACGTGGCGGCAAATTCTACCAGAAGCTTGCTGCTTACGGACATTTCGGCAGATCAGAGCTGCAATTGCCTTGGGAAGAATTAAACAAAACTACTGAACTTAAGCAAGCCGTAAGCGAGCTATCTCTTCAATATATCTAACAAGGGTTTTAGTTCCGATTCATAATTACGCCACTTAGCCACTGATTGTCTATATATAGGCTGGCGCACTTGCAAAGTACTAGCAGTAAGTACACTACGTTTAGTCTTATGAAAATCCTTACAAGCCTCATTCCACTCTAAGCCACAATGCTCAAGCAGCTTACGAGATTCTTGCTCCTGACTCGCAATAAGATCTTCATAACTTAGGTTATATATTTTATCACCATGGTTATTCTGCCAAAGCTGCATCACAGCAGCGTAAGCATTATAAAAATGTCCAAGCCCTTCAAGACTAAAACTGTAATTATGACCAGAACTAAAATTTTGCTGATAGCAAGACAAACAAGTATCCATTGGATCGCGAGTACTATGAACAATAATTGCCTGCGGCAATATCGCTCTAATAATCGGCACCGCCCAAAAGTTAGATGGCAGCTTATCAGTGACATACTTGGCATCAGTAGCAAGTTTCTTCAAACCAGACAAATACTTCAGCCCAAGCTCTGTAAGCTGAGCTTCATTCATCATCGAGAACTTACTAAAACACTCTAATAAACTACTAGTAGTAGTATCTTCCTGAATCCCAAGTATTACAGTAAAAGCATAAATCTCACCAGCACCATAGACATCTGGATGCGAGGCTAATATCTGTTCAATAAGGCTAGAACCGGAGCGGGGCATACCCAGAATAAACACTGGCACCGGATAATCCTTATAAGCAGAAACATCAGCTTCTTGCTTAAAACTATTAATATCAAAACCATTAATCAGATTAAGTGCTTTAATATCAACCATAGTAGGATCGTAAGCAATCGATTTGAGCTTAAGATCATTAGCCGTCCGAAGATATCTAAAAGCAAGCTTGTATTCAGCTAGTTCATCATAAAGCTTAGCCAAAGCAAAATTTAAACTCATCTCGTCACTTCTAGCCAATTGAGTCTTGAGGGTTTGCTTAATATGCTTAATTAATTGCTGAGCCTCTCCAGGATTAGCTTTAGCCTTAGTGATTTCAGCGATACCGGCAAGTGCTAAAGCCGAATTAGCGTTACAAAGTAAAGCTATCTTAAACTCACTTAAAGCCTCAGGTGTTCTTCCCAGAAGTTTAAGCACATTAGCTCTAGAGATATGCACATCTGAACTCTGCGGCTGCACCTCTAATGCCAAATCTGCAATATTCAGTGCTTCATCAAGATTACAGTGCTCAATTAAAACCGCAATAATCATCATCAAGGGTCTTGCCTCAGCTGGATTGATTTTAAAAGCCATCTCAAAAATCTCAATAGCCTTCTGTGCTCTACTAGGATCCAGTTCTGAGCCATGCTTCATCGCGATACCAAATTCAACATAGGCATCAATATCTTCAGGATTAATTTCTATAGCCTTAGCTAGTAATTGCTGCGCTAAATCATGCTTAGAATATTTATGAGCGATAATACCAAGTAATCTATAAGCCTTAGCCTCTCTAGAGTTAGCCTTAAGAGCCTGCTTGCATAGTTCTTCTGCTGCCTTATGATCACCCTTCCAATAAAGGTCAATAGCATCTTCCATTAAAGCAGAGCTGCTCATATTTAAGATTTATACACATAAGAATTGGTTCTATAATCAATCCATTAGCCAATCTGTAGAGAATCACCTACTAAGTTCGGACTAGTAATAATGGTGGGGCGAATATAATGGTGGGTAGGGCTGGGTTCGAACCAGCGAACACTTGCGTGAGCAGATTTACAGTCTGCCTCCTTTAACCTCTCGGACACCTACCCTCAGGTAAACTTCACCGGGGTTCATTATAACCCACAGCTAAACGAGCACATTATAACAAAATTATTATTCGATCAAGG
>JAYVUR010000087.1:0-8786 GCA_043787715.1 Candidatus Melainabacteria bacterium | reverse complement strand
TCAATGCGCGGTTCGCATCATCGTGCTCAAGGAAAGGAATTAGTGAAGTACCAATAGATACTATCTGTATCGGTGATACACCTACTAGATCCACGTTCTCAGCACCAGTAACGATGTACTCGTTCTTGTATTTAACTGGGACTATCTCCTTGACGAAATTACCAGCAGCATCTACAGGAGTGTCTCCCGGAGCGACTCTCATAGCATCCTCATCGTGTGCTGAATAGTAACGAATATCGTTAGTAACAAGTCCGTCTACTACAGTACGGTATGGGCTCTCGATGAAACCATATTCATTCACGCGCGCGTGAGTAGCAAGTGAACCAATCAAACCAGCGTTAGGACCCTCTGGAGTCTCAACCGGACAAAGACGACCGTTTTGTGATGGGTGAATATCACGCACCGCAAAACCTGCACGCTCGCGCGATAGACCACCGGGACCAAGAGCAGAAATACGACGCTTGTGCGTTAATTCAGCAAGCGGGTTAGTCTGATCCATGAACTGTGATAACTGTGAAGATCCGAAGAATTCACGAATCGCAGATACAAGCGGTTTAGGGTTAATTAGGTTCGCAGGAGTAAGACCTTCTTGCTCCTGAAGAGTCATACGCTCACGAATAATACGCTCAATACGGCTTAAACCTAATCTGAATTGATTCTGTAGAAGCTCGCCCACTGAACGGATTCTACGGTTACCCAAGTGATCGATATCGTCCACTTGCGCCTCGTCGAAGTTCAGCTTCACTAAGTAGTCAATCGCTGCTACGAAATCTTCACGAGTAAGTACACGCAAATCATCTGGAGCGTTAGGACCAAGTTTTTTATTGACTTTATAACGGCCAACAAGACCAAGGTCATATTTCTTAGGATTGAAGAAGCGGCTCTCAAGAAGTTGACGCGCACCTTCAACAGTTGGGTGCTCGCCCGGACGCATCTTCTTATATAGTTCGATTAATGCTTCTTCTTCAGTCTCGGTAGAATCCTTCTCTAGAGTCTTAGCTAAGAATTCATAGTGCGAGAATAAATCACGCATCTCGTTGACGCTGTAACCAAGAGCCTTAAGGAATATAGTTACAGGGATCTTACGAGTTTTATCGATCTTAATATAGACGTAGTCAGATACATCAGTCTCGAATTTAACCCAAGCGCCACGGTTATGGATTAAAGTAGCGTTGAACACTCTCTTACCACTCGGCTCAACTTCGCGTTTGAAATAGATACCAGGAGATCTTACAATCTGCGATACCACCACACGCTCAGCACCATTCACGATAAAAGTACCGCGCTCAGTCATCATTGGGATTTCACCAATGAACATTTTGCTTTCTTTAATTTCGCCGGTGTCTCTATTAACGAAACGTACCTTTATATATAGTTTCTTGGTGTAGCTCTGCTCATTGAAGCGTGCTTCCATTGGCGTCTTAGCTTTGTTCGCCTCTTGGTGCTCTTCGAAGGTGTAATTATCATGCAGGAAATAAAGTTCCAAGCGTCCAGTGTAATCAGTAACTGGCGAAAAGTTTTTCAACTCTTCAGCGAGGCCCTTAGTCAGGAACCTGTGGAACGAAGTCTTCTGGATCTCAGCTAGATCCGGCAGAGTGATTGTTCTCTGGCCTTCGTAGGCTCTTTTCTTTGGGATTGCGCGCGCGTAATTTCTTTCCATCATAATACTGGCTAGTCCTTGTTTATTTTTATTTATTTCAAATTGAACTGCAAAAAGCTCAAAACCCTGCTCTCAAGGCTTAAAATGATAGCTTAGCTAAGAGGGGTTTTCCGGCACTGGCGCGGATCTTTATAAAGTTTTAAGCGCTTTGAGGATTGACTTTTACAATGTTTTTATTCTCTATTGCTTTTAATGCGGAACAGCGGATTTATGAAGTGGAACCATGGGTTTTGTCAAGGAACAAGGCGAGTGGGTTATAACAATATTATAATCTCGTGTCGTCCTGAGCGAAGCGAAGGACCCCCATGCTACCACGCAAAAGGGATCCTTCACTTCGTTCAGGATGACACTGCTTACTACGCAATCATCTGCTTAGTAGGTCTCGGCTCTGGAGTTTTGATAGAAGTAAAACTCTTAATAGTAAGTTGTTCTGCGGCAATAGTCCTAGGTTTATTATCAGCTGGAGTGAAGACACTAGCTGAATCTTCTTCCTTCGCTTCTTCACTAATAGTAGTGGATTTACCACCTAGCTTGCGCGGACCATAAGTGGCGGCAGCATTATTAATAGCACGGTTGATATGACTGCTATCCTTCTCCACGACAGCAGTCTGAGTCACCACCATCTCAAGATTAGCGGCAAGTTTCTCTGGCTGAATAGGCTTAAGATCCAGCTTGGGAGCGCCTTCGTAGACTTTATTGGTAGCTGATGATACTGAAGTCATTTAATTCCTCTTAGATATCTACTACGCTTGAGTTGCTAACTTCTATAGTGCTTCTCTCTGGATTAGCTGTACCGAAAGCAAGTAAGCTATCTCCATCAGCTCGATCGGATGGACCACCGGCACCGGCATTGCTATCTGTGACGTAATTTGGCTTATTAGCTGCCGGCTTAAAAACTGTAATAGTCTCAAGTGGTATTTTTGCAACGGTTTCGCTATCAAGAAATGCGGCACTTAAATATGCTCCTGAAACTTGCGTTGGCGTGTCTGCTGAAATATTTTCGTCGTCTCGTTCTTGAGCTGCTTTACCAATGCTATTTCTTAGTGGTGGAGCAGGTTCTGGTGCTGATAGTCCACCTAGTGCGCCTCCAGCTGCCGCGTTAGCAACTGCTTCAAGTCCGTTAAGTGAAAGAGCATTAACTCCAAGTCCGTTTAGCGTCAGAGAATTAACTCCAAGGCTGTTAGCCGCGAGCCCGTTGCTAAAATTATTAGGCTTAATAAGAACTACATTAGGTTCAGCACTATAACTAGGAAGCTCAGGATCCTCTAATCCTATTACGGTGCTATCAGTTTCTACAGGCAGGGCAGCGACTTCATTGGCGCTGCTAGAAACAGTTTCAGCTTGTACTGAATAAAGTTCTTGACTATAGTTAATTGTTGTTACTGCTGTGATGTTCATAAAATCCCCTTCTTGTATTTATGCAAACTGCTCGATGCTTGCGATTTTTGCTTTAAGAGCCTTAAGTTGTTTAAGTGTCACTGCCCAGTTTTGTTTATTGCTGCGGATATCAGTTATTTCCGGTTGAACCCTTGCTGAAACCCCTATCCCTTGAGCAATAGTGCCCAAGGTCGCTATAACTACAGCTGCATAGCCTAAAATTGTTAAAATCATCCCCGCCCCCTCTAAAAAGCCCTTTTGCAGAGCCTTATATCAGCATTATTCCCCCATTTGGGGGATAAGTAACACGTATTACCTTAAATTGGTTTAATTTTCGGATGCGACACTTTAAATGCTGCACTCATGGCGGGCAGCGCAAAAACGTGACGTCGGTCACGTTTTTGCTAAAACACCAAATTCCACAACTTAAAGTTACTAATACGATTAATAGATTTCTTGAAGTCTTTCTGGAACTTAGGATCAGCAGTAATACCGCGCATAGTATCTAACACAGTACTAATAGCTTCAGCATCTTCATCCTTAAATACAGCATTGACGCGGTTGGCAAGGTCGCGAATAGATTCAGAAGATTCGACGTTAGCACGCAATAATTTATCTAGGCGAATCGGTTCTAAGACCACGAAAACAGCCTTGTCACTGAAGGTTTGGCTCATCTCATGTGAGTGCTGTTCGTTAATTTCAAGTGTGGTGATATCTACGTATTGCTCGCCGATTAGTCCTGAAGGTACTATGCTCACTAGGTTTAAGGGTGATAATGGCAGATTCGGTGTCATCACAACAACCTCTACGCGCACATGCTCACCCTTGCGAATATGGCTCTGCAACTTGCTTTGCTGCCCCAGAGCGATTTCCATCTGTGCCTTATTAACATTCTCGCGCGCAAAAACCAAATCACCAATACCGCCCTTCCTCAGTGCATCTTGGGCTTGCAACAAATGCTTATGTCCAAGAGTAATCAGAGCATCAGCTGGTACTATATCTATCTCCAAATCCTTGTGCACAGGAGCGATAGCCTCAACAACACCGATCTTAAGACCATTCCAGCGCAGTGGCGCGCCCTCCTCAAGCCCGTTGGTGTTGCGGAAATAGAAGGTAAACTTGTCGTAATTGTGGATCTTATGACCCTTAAGCCAGAAAACAAATATCAAAAGCGCAGCCAAACCCAATATGGTGATAAAGCCGATTTTACTTAGTTCTTGTTTTTCTTTGTGGTCCACGTGTTTATTATACTGGCTGCTTAGTTATTCTGAGCGCAGCTTCGTCATTGCGAGCGGAGCAACCGTCATTCTGAGCGCAGCGAAGAATCCCTTATGGGCATACGAGTGGCTGCGCTCAGGATGGCAGCCGTGCCAAGGTCTAGATGGGACGACCTACTACTACATTATATGTACTAACCTGGGTATATTAGTATTGAGGACCCGTAACTCTGAGAATCCCCCCTAGGCGAATTTTTTGGCTGTTTTTAATTTGGCTTGGCGTAGCTGTGGCGCCGGCGTTGGCGAATGACGTCGAAGTAAGTACTTTTGCCGGTAGTGCTGGTGTTATAGGTACTACTGATGGTACTGGGACTGATGCAAGATTTTGGAATCCATATGCAGTGGCAGTTACTAGTAACGGTAGTATTTTTGTTACGGATGCAAGAAACTATACTATTCGTAAAACGACTCCTAGTGGCGTGGTAACGACTTTTGCTGGAACAGCAGGATCTAGCGGTAGTGCTGATGGCACGGGTGCTGCTGCTCGTTTTGCTTTTCCGATAGGTTTAGCTGTGGATAGTAGTGACAATCTTTATGTTAGTGATTACAGCAACCATACTATTCGTAAAATTACTCCAGCTGCGGTGGTGACAACTTTGGCTGGAACAGCTGGAGCTAGTGGTACCACTGATGCTACTGGTAGCGCTGCACGTTTCAACTATCCTGTGGGTTTAGCCGTTGATAGTTCGAATAATATTTTTGTTGCAGATTCTCTAAATCACACTATTCGCAAAATCACTCCAGTTGCAGTGGTGACAACTTTTGCAGGAACAGCAGGAACTAGTGGCAACAGTGATGGCACCGGTGCAGCAGCACGTTTTTATACTCCGCTAGATATTGCTATTGATAGCTCTAACAAGCTTTTTGTTTCAGATTTCACTAATCATACCGTACGCAAAGTCACCACTGGTGCTGTGGTCACGACTCTTGCTGGTGCAGCAGGGCAGTCTGGTAATGTTGATGATACCGGTGCTGCTGCTAGGTTCCACTACCCTACCGGGATTGCAGTTGATAGTGCAGACAATATTTACGTGGTTAATACCGGTGCAGTATTCCGTAAGGTGACACAAGCTGGTGTAGTTTCAACTCTTGCCGGAGCTTACCCTCAATTGGGTGCTGTTGATGGTGCTGGTAGCGTAGCTCGTTTCAATAGTTGTTATGGATTAACTGAAGATGCTTCTGATAATTTTTATGTGGCTGATACTTTTAACCAGACTATACGCAAAATTACTTTTAACGCTCCTTGGTACAGTAACAGTTGGGATAAGCGCATCAAACTTACTATTAATGGCGATGAAATCCCAGCTAATATTACTGACTTACCTGTCTATGTAAATCTTGATGATTTACCTGATGCTTTCTTCACCAATGTTAAATCCGATGGTTCTGATATTAGAGTAACTAAATCAGATGGTACTTCACTAGTACCGCGCGAGGTAGTTGCGATAGATACAGCGAACGGCACAGGTGAGATGCACTTCCTTGCTAATGGCGCTGGACTCACGGCTGCTACTGATAAGAATTACTATATTTATTTCAATAATGCTGGAGCAAGCGAGCCAGCGGCTAATTCTACTTATGGTTCTGAGAAGGTTTGGGCTAATGGTTACCTTGCGGTTTATCACTTAGAAGATGATGGTGCTGATAGTTCTAGTGCTGGCTATGATGCTAGTGGTACGCTTACTGCGACTAGTGGTAAAGTGGGTTCTGCACTTAACTTCGATGGTTCTAATGATTATTTAAATGCTGCTGATGTTAATGCTGCTGAGTTTGCTAATAATCAGCCTTACACGATATCAGCTTGGGTTAATCCAAGTGCATGGAATTCCTTAACTGGTAATGAAATTGTTAGTAAATATAAAGCTGGTGATGGTTGGCGCTTAACCACCAATAGTACAAACGTTAATTCTATTTATTATGATGGTACAGATATTTTTGATTTAGGAGAAGGCTCGGCAGCTGCTAATTATAGTTGGACTCAGCTTAGTACCACTTATGATGGTAGTGCGAACTTCTCTGGCTTCAAGCTTTATGTAAATGCTCTTAGTTCAGGACAAGGATTCACAGATAATGCTCCAACACCAGATTATAGTTCTACTAATTTATATATTGGCGCGCGCGGCAATCTTGCTTCGCCAGTAGGGTATTTTGAAGGATCTATTGATGAAGTGCGCATCTCTAGTGTTGAGAGATCTTCAGCGTATATTCAGGCGGAATATACTAACCAAAGCAACACTGAGAGGTTTTATGATCTTGGTGTAGTAGTTGATAAAGATGGTCTTGGTGGTGGTAACGGTTCTGTTGTGACTGGTGTGGTGGAGACTCTGGCTGGTAATAATGGTAATACTGGCACCACTGACGCTAATGGTTCAGCTGCTCGTTTCGATAATCCTTACGATACTGCTACTGATAGTAGCGGCAATACTTATGTTGCAGATGGTGCTAATCATAGTATTCGTAAAATCACGCCCTCTGGCTTAGTTACTACGCTTGCTGGAAATGGCAGTGCTGGATTCGTCGATGGCAATGGTAGTGATGCAAACTTCAATGCGCCCGAAGGAATTACTCTAGATTCATTAGGTAATATTTATGTAGCAGATAGAGGCAATAACGCTATTCGTAAAATAAGTCCTAGTGGTTATGTAATAACCATAGCTGGTGATATTAGTGGAACCGCTGGCTCTAGTGATGGTACTAGCAGTGCCGCTAGATTCTATGCTCCAAGAGATCTTGCTTTTGATGCAGATGGCTATTTATATATAGTAGATTCTGCTAACCATACTATACGCAAAATGACTCCTGAGCGCAGCGTTAGTACTTTTGCTGGACTGGCAGCTAGTTTTGGTACTGATGATGGTAGTGGTGCGACAGCTAGATTCTATGCTCCTGAAGGTATTACGGTGGATGCTAATGGTAATTTATTCGTTGCCGATACCTTGAATAACACTATTCGTAAGATAGATACTCTAGCTAATGTAACTACTGTGGCTGGAGTAGCCGGCACAGCAGGCTATTTCGATGCTGATGGGCTTAGTGCTTATTTTAGCCTTCCTACTAAACTAGTTCTTGATACTAACGGCGAGAATATATATGTAGCGGATAGGGCTAATAGTGTTATCCGCAAGTTATCCGCTAATTATTCCGTTTCAACTTTTGCTGGTAGTTCTATTGCTGGTGCACTTGATGGACCGCTACCTCTTGCTCAGATTAACGGGCAAGCTGGCATCTCCATGAACACTGACGGTAATTTCTTCGTGGCGGATACTGGCAATCACACTATTCGTAAAATAGATCTCTACACTAATGGTGCTGGCGGACATAGTGAAGTTACTGGTAACGGCAATATTCTTAATGGTGATCTGATCACTATGGCTGGCAGTGCTGGCTTAGCAGGTTCTACTAATGGTACGGGTGATGCCGCTAGGTTTAATTATCCTTACGATACTATCGCTGATAGCAACGGTAATGTTTTCGTGGCAGATAGCTCTAATTATAAGATTCGTAAAATCACCCCTGCTGGAGTAGTAACTACTTTTGCTGGCAGTGGTGCTTCGAATTGTACTGATGCTAATGGGGTGCTAGCTACATTTGGCAATCCAGTGGGTCTTGGCATAGATGCCGAGGATAATTTATATGTAGCGGATAGTGGCTGTCATGCAATACGCAAGATAGCGCCAAGTGCTTTAGTGACTACCTATGCTGGTGGCCTTGGTGGAGCTGGTTCAACAGATGGTACATCAAGTGCAGCGAGATTCTATAGCCCGCGTGATGTGGCGGTGGATAATGGTGGTAATTTATTCGTAGCTGATTACAACAATCAGACTATTCGCAAAATAAGCCCTGATAAGATAGTTAGTACTTATGCTGGTTTGGCTGGAGCGAATGGTTCTAATAACGGTGTGGGTTCTGAAGCGAGGTTCTATTCACCTGCCAGTATCACAATTGACAATAGTAATAATGTCTATGTCGCAGATTCCAATAATCATACTATTCGTAAAATAAGTTTAGATGAGTCGCAAACCCCTCAAGTAACTACCATAGCTGGTGCTGCTGGCACTACTGGTTATGTAGATGGAAGCGGCGTGAACGCACGCTTCAACACCCCTTCTGGTCTTGTGTTAGATACGGCAGACAATTCTATTTATGTGGTGGATAATACTAACCATTCCATTCGCAAAATAGATTCTGATTATAATGTAACGACCTTCGCTGCTACTGGTTATAGTGGTAGTCTTAATGGCAAGCTTTTAGATTCTAAAATCAATAGCCCTATTGGCATAAGTCTGGATAGTGACGGTAATTTCTATGTAGCAGATACTTATAACCACACTATTCGTCAATTAGCTATTAATCCAGCTGGCAGCGGCGGTCACGGCATAGTGAATGGCACAGTAGCAGGAGCCAGCGGTGAAGTAACGACTATAGCTGGTAATGGTAATGCTGGCTCGGTGAATGCTAATAGTACAGCAGCT
>JAYVUR010000086.1:0-11296 GCA_043787715.1 Candidatus Melainabacteria bacterium | reverse complement strand
CGTGCTGTAGAATTACTACCATGAGCACAGTAACAGTCCTAGGCGCATCCAACAAACCTGATAGATATTCTTATAAGGCTTGCATGCTACTGCAAGAGCACGGTCACCGTGTGATACCGGTGCACCCGCAGCTGCAAGATATAGAAGGGCTTGCTGTGACTAAAGATCTAAGTGATATTAAGGAGCCAGTGGATACTCTCACTCTCTACCTTAATCCTCAAGCCAGTTCTGAACTTGAAGCTAAGATACTTGCGCTTAAACCTAAGCGCATCATCATGAACCCCGGCACCGAGAATCCTAAACTCGCTGCAACAGCTGAGGCAGCAGGTATTAATGTTATAGAAGCTTGCACTCTGGTGATGCTGAAGACGGGGCAGTTTTAGAATTATAATTTAGCCTAACTATGCGCTCTGGGTAGGGATTTTGAGGTTTTAATAAAACATTTGCAAATAGCGCTTGACATAATATTAAGATATGTATTACAATAATCTCCACTATGAAAATTCAACCAAAACACACTACCGCCAAGCCAAGCCAAGCCAAGCCAAGCCAAGCCAAGCCAAGCCAAGCATATAAACCCAAACAGGGGCAAGCGGATGTAGAGTCATATAAGTCACTAGTAGATAGAAATGACAAACGCTTGGTAGCACTCTTTAAAGAACATCGGGAACATCTGGATAAGAAAGCTAGAAAGCAACCTTTTGGCAGAGATCAGATGGATGCCATTTGGCAAAAAATAGACAAGGAAGAAGGAAAAGCTTAATAGCTAATTCCCTTCGCCTTCATCCTCGCGAACGCTTCCTTCACGCGTGATACATCATTAGTCATCGCGATACGGAAGTAACCTTCACCACTATCACCGAAGGCATTACCCGGGCTAACTACTATGCCGCATTCTTCTAATAGATATTCGCAGAACTCTGCTGCCGAGCTCCACTTCTGAGGGATAGGCGCCCAGACGAACATAGAAGATTTAGGTGCTTCTATAGTCCAGCCCAATGAACGCAGACCTTCTAGGATAGCGTCGCGTCTTCCTTCATAGACTTTGTTGCGCTCATCGAGTAGTTTTTGCGGAGTCTTGAAAGCATCTATGCCAGCGCGTTGTATTGCTTTGAAGATACCAGAATCGACATTAGTCTTCACTTGCGCTAGAGCCTTGATCGCATGTTTATTGCCCAGCACCCAGCCAGCTCTCCAGCCGGTCATATTGTAGCTCTTAGATAGTGAGTGGAACTCAATCGCGATGTCTTCAGCGCCTTTGGCGTTGAAGATAGACGGAGATTTGTAGCCATCGAAAGATATTTCAGAATAAGCCATATCGTGGCAGAGAAGAATATTGTATTTTTTGCAGAAGGCTACCGCCTCTTCGAAGAACTCTAGGGTAGCGATTGCGCTAGTTGGGTTGTTCGGGTAGTTAAGAAACATCAACTTAGCCTTAGTCGCAATTTCTGCTGGAATCTTAGAAAGATCCGGCATGAAATTATTCTCAGCAAGCAGAGGCATCCTATGGCTAATGCCGCCAGTGAAGATGGTTCCAGTATTATAGACAGGATAACCGGGATCCGGAATTAGCGTATAGTCACCGGGATTGACATAAGCAAAAAATATATTATGGATAGATTCTTTAGAGCCGATACTTGAAATACACTCGGTAACGGGATCGAACTCGCGCACGCCGAAACGCTCGGCTACCCATTTGACGGCAGCCTTGCGGTAATCAAGAGTGCCAGTGTATGGCGGATAATCATGAGTGCTAGGGTCTTCCACCGCTTCTTGCATAGACTTCACTATATGAGAGAAAGTCGGCATATCGGGATCGCCAATACCCATATTGATTACATCTACGCCTTTAGCAAGTGCTTCGGCTTTTTTCTCATCAATGCGAGCGAATAAATAAGGTGGGATTTGTTCTAGGCGTTTAGCGGGTTCTATCATGGTTTGGGTACTCATATCAGGAGATATTGTAGCAAAAACTAAGTCAGTGCGATGAGCAAAAACCCAATCGCTTCAGTAATCTCCATACCCGCCCCGAGGCTATCACCGCTATGACCGTAGAGCTTGCGCGCAAGGTAGTAATTAATCTGATAAGAAAGCAAACTAAGCAAAAATACAAAAAATATTAACGAGAATAAAGCCTCTATAAATTCAAAAACCCCAAGCTTGGTCGCAAGCATAGCAATCACTGAGCTGATGAATAATGCCGCGCCGCGTGCTAGCCAGACTTGTTTCATCGCTTCGGCTTTGTTGAAGCCTGACATTAGAGCCGAGACTTTACTGGTATGTTCTGAGCTGTCCATAGTTTGCTTGCACATAACCACCACCACTGAACCGCGCACCACTACTGGCACCAGAATTAACATCGCTACTAGCCCGTAGAAATCCGTCAGCAAATCCACTTCGGTGAGGCAAGATATTTTAGCTATCAGTAGAATTGCTACTGCTATAGCCCCGAAAGCTCCTACTCTACTGTCGCGCATCACAGTTCTAGTTTCAGCATGGTTGCCGCGCGCAGCAGCAATTCCATCAGCGCTATCTGCTAGTCCATCTAAATGCAAACCACCACTCACTAGTAAATTAGCCAAGGTGAGAATAAAAGCGAATAATATTGGTTTACTACTTATACCCGGGTAGAATCTGAAGAAAAGTAATAGTGCCGTGTTGAGCGCAGCGTATATAAAACCGACCCAAGGGAAAAATCTAACCACTTCAGCCCAATCTTTATCACTAGCAATTTCGCGCGGAGCTATAGGTAGCATGGTGAGGAAGCTTGCGGCTAAGCGTAGATGTTTATTCATGCTAGGCGAGTTCCCAATCAGAAGGCTTATCGCGATAATCCTTAACCGCTATGCCAGCCTTAGTTAGTTGCTCGCGAATTTTATCGCCAGTAGCGAAGTCTTTATTACCGCGCGCATCTGCTCTGAGTTCTAATATTAAGTTCATCGCTGCAGTCAGAGCCGCACTGTCAGCAGCTGAATTGCTGGCCACAGTTGCAAGTTCAAAACCAAACACCGAGAGCAACTGAGCTACAGTATAGAGTTTGGTTTTGTCTTTGCTCGCTTCGAATAATAAAGCAAGAGCCTGAGGACTGTTAAGGTCATTGTCCATGGCTTTATTGAATTCATCCACTAAACCCTGATCCAATACAGCACTACCATTGACGCTGCTAGCCGCCGCAATTAATTTACTAAGACCAGTTTCAGCAGCAGCCAGCGCTTCATCGGTAAAATTAATTTGTTTTTTGTAATGAGTAGAGAGGCAGAAATATCTAACGGTGTTGGCTTTGTATTTAGTAAGCACATCTTTAATAGTAAAGAAGTTATTTTCTGATTTAGACATCTTGGCGCCATTAATCATCACCATACCGTTGTGCATCCAATATTTAGCTAAGTGTTTGCCTGAGCGGCATTCAGATTGGGCGCATTCATTCTCGTGGTGCGGGAATACAAGATCATCACCACCAGTATGAATATCTATAGAAGAACCGAACAGCTCCTCTATCATAGTGCTGCACTCTAGGTGCCAGCCTGGTCTGCCTTTACCCCAAGGCGAATCGAAGGCATCTGCTTCACTGGGGAAGGATTTCCAAAGCGCAAAATCTAATTTATCTTCTTTGCGCTCATTCTCATCTACCCTTGCTATCCCCTCGCGCAGTTTATCTACGCTTAAACCTTTAAGCTGACCATAATGCGCATGCTTAGCCACGCGGAAATAAACATCACCCTTGGACTCGTAAGCAAAACCTTTAGCGATTAAATCCTTAACGAATTCAATCATGGCGCAAATATAATCAGTCGCCCGCGGCTCGTAGTCAGGCCAAGAGACATTCAGCGCCGTCATATCCGCCCAGAATTCATAAGTGAACTGACGCGAGAGCTGATCAGGAGAGACTCCTAGCTCAGCGGCACGTTTGACTATCTTGTCGTCTACATTAGTAATATTACGCGCCCACTTCACTGCGTAACCACGGAGCTTGAGATACCTATATAGCAGATCCCAAGTGATAGCGCTGCGCGCATGACCTATATGCGAGTGGTCATAGACAGTAGGTCCGCAAGAATAAATCGTCACTTCGGGCGCATTAAGTGGCACGAAGTTTTCTAGCTGGCGCGTGAGGTTATTGTAGACCTGCATCTGTTATTACTTTAGCAGAAACAAGCCCTAAGGCTTGTTTCTGCGCTCTCAACGCGAGTGCAAAATCTAAGATTATGCACTCGCAATTGACAGCGCAAAAACGTAACGTCGGTCACGTTCTTGCTATATTTGCTGCTACTAAAACCTGATCTTGCAAATCAAACATTATCCGCTCTTCATCTTCAGAAACTTCGTGGTCGTAGCCAAGTAAGTGCAATAGGCCATGCACGAATAGAAATGCAAGTTCCCGCTCTAAGCTATGCCCTAATTCTTCAGCTTGTTTTTCTGCTTGCGCTGCGCAAATTACTATATCGCCGAGCACGGGCAGGTCTACCCCATCAATTGCTGCTGGGAAACTTAGTACGTCGGTTACATAATCTTTAGCGCGGTATTGGCAGTTAAGTTTTTGTATTTCTTCGGCAGAACAGAAACTGAGTGAGATTTCTTTATTAATTTCTAGTTTGCAGATTTTATAAGTTAGCGCTGCTAGCGACTGATAGTCTAGCTCTGGTAATTGTTCTTGGCAGCGGATGTCGATACTGAGTGAAGTCATTATTGCAGATTATATCGCGCATGCAAAGAGGCCCAACGAGCTGCCAGCTCGTACTACTGAATCATCTCTATGGCTGTACCAGTCATCTTATCTGCCAGTTTATGAAGTTGTGTAGCGGCTTGATAATAACGCTGAGCCTCAGTTAAGTAGTGCGTCTCAACCTTAACCCAAGTGTTACTACGCTCAAGTGCTTCACTGATAACTACACTGTCAGCAGAGAACATGCTTGGTGCGCCGCTTTCTTTAGACATGCTGAAATAAACACCATCTTTGGCGTCGCGCAAACCTTCTGGATTGTTGAAATTCGATATTTGCAACTTATAAAGTGACACTAAGTTGGTGCCATCTTTACCATAAATTACTCCGTCATCACCGATCTTGATCGAATCGTAGAGTCCCAGGTATCTGCCATTACGTGGATCTATCTGTAGATTGATGGGTGATGGATTGTCTATCGGTCTGCCCGGTGGATTCATTGCTTGCACGTTCTGAGTCATTTTTTCATATGGATTACCATAGTTGGCATCTCTGTAATCTGGGCTTAGGTCTGCTGATTCTTTGCCGTATAATCTTGTCACTGAACCGGTTAGCGGTAAGCCGATAACACTATAACCTTCTTTGGATACTAAGTTCCCGACACCATCAAGATGGAAATCACCTAATCTTGTGAATAGAACTTGTTCACTCTTCGGATCTTGTACGGTGAAGAATCCGCGTCCTTTGATCATGAGTTTGGTCCATTCACCGATTCGCGGTTCTTGTCCGCCTTGACGAGTGCTATAGCCGGCGGCTTGTATTTGTCCACCATACATATAATCTGAGAAGCTCCAGCGCTGCGCTCTGTGACCGGGTTTGCCGTAGCCTACGATATTCCCCGAAATAGTATCGATTAATTCTACTGCGTTTAATGATGCGTTGTACGATTGATGATAAAGCCTGCTCATATTTCCCCCTTAAGCTACTTTCCTTTTGTTTAATCTGCGTGCATCGAAAGCTTGGAAGTCAGCTAGTTGTATATTCTTACTAGCTAATCTTGATTTAAGTTCGGCTTCTCTGCTTTGCAGAGCATCCATTACTTTGCCGTCGCCTACAACTTGTACTGTGACTTGGTTTTTCTGCATGCGCACTATAAGTGTTTCAATATCATTAAGTCCCGGTATATCTATGCGCACAGCACGGTTCTTGATATCCTCAGTGATACGCGGTGCTAAATCTTCCCAATTCGCAAGTTGTTTTTTGCGATCATTGCCGTTGTGTTGTTGCGCTTCGCGTTCAGCGACATTGCCCTCACGTACAGCATCATGCACTTCGGCTTGATGAGCCTGCACGTTAGTAGCTCTTACTGTTTCAGAATCAGAAAGTGTTTGAGCGAGTTCTCTACTGCTATGCTTCTCAGTTTCACTTGCTGCTTTTAAATCTTGCTCGCGTCTATATTCCTCGCGTTTGAGTGACTTGAGTATGGTTTCTGTGCTTTGATCTTCAAGCTTAGTGTTGAGATTTGAGAAGATACCAGTTTTAAACTCTGTGCTTGGTTTAGATTCTTGCTCTTGCGCGAATTGAGGCATTTGTGCCATTTGTTCTAAATCTCTTTCAGAAGCGGCTTCGTGCTTAATTTGAGCGAATTGATTAGCGAAACTCATTTGCTGACTAGCTTGCAGGCGTGTTTGGCCATTTAATGGCATTTGCACTGCGTTAGCTTGGAGTTTAATTCCAGCTCTTAGAAGGTTTGGGTTGTGATCTACTAAACTAGGCACATAAATCAAATATCAGTTTTAGGTTAAGCTTTGGTTAAGACTCGGCTTCGTTATTGGCTTGTTTTTGCACTTCAGAAGCATATTTAAGAGTTACCTTCTCGTTGGTTTGGATTTGCTCTAGGCGATTTTGCTCATAGTTATATTCTTCAGTCTGCTTTTCTTTGAGTTTTTCAAGTATCTCGACTTTTTGCTGCGCTTCAATCGCGTTCTCTCGGCATTTGCGCAGATAGGCTTCTGCTTGTTCTTGCTCCGCTTCGCGCTTCTCGACTTTCTTGTCTCTATCCTTGATCAGTCGCAGATATTCCTGCGGCATTTTATAGTTATCGCGCAGCATTTCTTCTTTGGCTGCTTTGAGGGCATTTTGTGCGGCTAATAGGGCTTTTTGGGCTTTAGCTAGTTCCTGCATAGCTTCAGCCAAGAGTTGGCGAGCGCTTTCTAGCTCATCTCGTCTGAGTTTAAGTATCCTTTCTAGGCGGAATTTAAATACCACTTATTTAATTATGCCCGTTTGCCTTAGACTGGGTTAAATTGTTAATACTTGATTAAAATCGCTGCTACTTGAGGAGTTTTGGGGTATTTTGATATCTTAATGGAAAGCAATTTTAGAGCTACAGCTGGTTTTGACTCAAGGGCAGTTTTAGCTAGAGCAACATTTATGGCTGCAGCCCATGACCCCAATGCACAGCTTGCTTTAAGAACATCATCAGACACTGTTCAGCTTATTAGTGATAAACGTAAGTATTCTCTGCATGCACCACGAGGAAATAATAGAGCAATTTTGCTGACTCCAGAGGGTAGTTTAGTGTCTTTGGCAGCAGGTGGTCAAGATAGGTTATTTGAAAGCCTGTCTAGAACTGGTATGAAGCCTATAGCTAGAAAAGCAGCAAGCCTTAATCATTTGGGTATTTTAAGTAGGTCTGATCTCGAGTTGAGTTTGCAAACAAATAATAAGACCTTAAGAGCTTATGCACCTAGAGTTGGTGTTGAAATCTTCACATTAGTGGATTTGCAATCAGACGGCAACAAACTAACTGCTCTCTTGGCGGCAATTGTTAAACACCCAAAAAGCAAAGTATATCTTGAGTATCTTCAGAAGTTGGGTCTTAGTCTCCACATGATAGCTAACCATATGCCTGAACCTAAACCAAGTTCTCTTATTTATCCTTCCCCAGAGCGCTAAACCTTAAATCAAGCCTAAGCTATTGCAAATTATTCTCAATAAGGCTATATTGGTTATTGAGAATACTTCTCAGTAAGGTTGATCTTATGGTAGAGCGTGGTTTTGGAGCTAGCTGGTTGATTTCAAGGATGGGCTTGAGAACTGGGCTGGAGGCGACGCTGCAACACATTGGGATAATAATCAGGGAGTTTTAAGCAAGATAAGATGAATCGTGTATCACCAGAGTTGGTTGGAGATAGAGGGCAATATGGAGGACGAAGAGCCGCTTGTCGGACTGCACAGCAAGGCACTCGAACCCGAGCTCCAGTCCCAGTTGTATCGGTAGCCGATGTTGGACTATCCATGCTCGGCGAAGCGATGAATTTTTTTGGGCTTCGCAAGCCAAATGGGGATTGCGGTGACTGTAAGTTAAGACTGTTAGATTCAGATACTCGAAGAGCCTTGCATAATCTCTAGGCATTAACATTCCCCTAACAATCTCCCCCAGCCTCTAATTGCTAAAATCAGCTGAGTCTGGAGCTAATTCAAGCCCCCAGTCTTGTTTTGCTGTAGAGCTTATCAAGGCCAAGGTGGCAGGTAAGCCTGAATCAAGCACGGGCACGAGGAAATAATAATGACAACAGAGACTACAACTGAGAAACCCGATAAGGCTGCACAACAAGAACAGCAAGCTGCAGCAAGAGCAGAAAAAGCAAAAGAACTACTCAAGGATCTTTTCGCTGCTGGTGTGCACTTAGGACATGAGACTAAGAACTGGAACCCGAAGATGGCTCCATTCATTCATTCTAAGAGTGGCAAGATCTATATCATTAATTTGCTTAAGACCGTGAACCATCTTATGGATGCTGGTGATTTTATTCGCCGCGCTGCCAAACTTGGTCGCAATATACTTTTCGTAGGTACTTCTAAACAAGCCTCTGAGATTATTCGCCAAGAATCAGATCGCGTTGGTGTTTACTACATTAACCAGAGATGGCTTGGTGGATTGCTTACTAACTTCGATACTATTCGTGCGCGCTTAAATAAGCTACGCGAGCTTGAGCATCAGCGTGATACTGGTGGTTTCAAGGGACTGGGTAAGAAGGAAATCGCTTCTATTACTCGCCAGATCAACAAGCTCAACAAATCACTTGGTGGTCTTAAGAAGATGCGCGGTAAGCCAGAAGTAGTGTTCGTGGCAGATCAGATCAAGGATAAGATTGCGGTAGAAGAAGCTCGCAAAGCGGGTTGTACTATTATCGCTCTTGCTGATACTGATTGTGATCCGACCAATATTAATTATGTGATCCCAGCGAACGATAATTCAATGCGTTCAATTAAGATCATTACTAAGTATTTGGCTGATTCCATTCAAGATGGTCTCAATAGTAAACGTCGTTAATAAGGAGAATAAAGAGTATGAGTTTTACCGCTAAGGATGTAGCTACGCTAAGAGAAATGACTGGCGCTGGCATGATGGATTGCAAAAAAGCATTAGTTGAAACTAATGGCAATATCGATGAAGCAGTAGCTTACCTGCGCAAGAAAGGCATAGCGAGTGCTGCTAAGAAGGCTGGCAATATTGCTGCTGAAGGTGCGCTAGTAGCTAAGATCGCTGACGACAAGAAGTCAGCAGTAATAGTGGAAGTTAATTCACAAACCGACTTCGTTGCTAAGAACGATAACTTTAAAGCGTTTATCGCTGAAGTAGCTACTGTTGCTTTGACTAATAAGACTAAGGATATTGCAAGCTTGCAAGCTGCTACTCTAGCGGGTAAGTCAATTGCTGACGCTGCTATCGAGCAGACAGCTAAGACTGGTGAGAAGATAGATGTGCGCAGAGTATCATTGCTTGAGAGCAGTGGTTTCGTGGGTTGTTACGTGCACCCAGTTGGTTCTAAGGTCGGCGCGTTAGTGGCGATTAGTGGTGCTGATGCGACCCTTGCGAAGGCTAATGATATTGCGATGCATATTGCAGCAGCTAACCCGGCTCCAGAGTTCACTAATACTAGTGATATTCCAGCTGAAGTTCTTGCTAAAGAAAAAGAAATTGAAGCATCTAAGGATGATCTTAAAGGTAAGCCTGCTGAAATTATCGAGAAGATAGTTGCTGGTAGAGTAGCGAAATTGCTTGCAGCAAGAGTGCTCACTGAGCAACCTTTCGTGAAAGATCCTAGTCTTACGGTTGCGAGCTATCTTGGTAATGCTAAGCTAGAGCGTTTCGTACGTCTTAATCTCGGTGAAGGTATAGAGCGTAAAGAATCTAACTTCGCTGAAGAAGTAGCAGCTATGGCTGCTGGAAAAGTCTAAGCCCCGCTTAGAGTGCGCTACGAGAGAATACTGCCGCAGTGGTGAAATTGGTAGACGCGCTAGACTCAAAATCTTGTTCTCGTTAAGGGAGTGTCGGTTCGATTCCGACCTGCGGCACCATAGCAAAAACGTGACATTGGTCACGTTTTTGCGCTCTCGACCACGAGTGGTTAACCTCAACTTAACCTTAATATGTTTTATATTAGGAATGGTAAATTCTATTCGAGGTTTTATTAATGGGTTTAATGGCTCAAGGCCCACGGTTATAGTTTGTCCACCAGATGATGCTGAAGAGCGCTCAGCTCTTGCTCAGCAAGTGCATGATTCTAAGCAGTCATTGCTTGAGGGGCGTATTAATTATGGTAATGATAAAGTTGCTGATATCAATAAAGAACTACAATCAGTTCCACCTACAATAAAACCTTGTCGTAGTAACGAGCCAATAAAGAACCCCAGATCTAAGGAACTGACCGATCAGCGTGCCAAACAAGAATCTGTCATAAATCAGGCACGCGCAGAATTATCTAAGCCTGAACAAGCTTCTGCTCATAATGATAATAAATCTGTCGCTGAATTGAAAAAAGAATTACGTGAAATTAAGTTTGGTACTTTAGAGCTAACTAAGGACAAGGAGCAGCTTGACAACAAGAAGATTGATGAAGAGTTGGCAGTACAGAACAAAAAATTAGAGGGAGTGCAAGCTTGTGGTGGTGCTACTGGGATCAATAAGAAAATCACTGAGCTTAACGCTGGTAAGGCAGCCAATAATGACGATATTAAAAATGCAAAGCTTGAAATGAAAAATATTCAACTTGAGATTTCAAATGATGACACTGAGTATTCACCAGCTGAGATTAAGCGATCACGATCTACCAACAAGGATCTGCAAAAAAGCATGGATGCGATAAAACAGAGGGGTATTGGTATTTTGAGTGAGCAGGAATTGGATGATATGCGTACTATGCTAACTAAATCTCTGCCATACTTGAAGACCGCTTACAATAAGGGAATAGCTGGTCTGGAAAAATCTTTCGCAGAACTAAACCCGGCGATGCGTGACCAACTGAATAAGGAGTTGGGTATGGGTGATGTGCTCAAGAATGTTGAGCACGTTAAGAAAGAAAAAGAGATGAGAATAGAAGAACAGTCTGAGGGTTTTACCCTTTCGGGTCGCGATCAGTTATTTAATGGTCTTTCTGCTGGAGCCCAATACCAGCAAAAGGGTAGGTTTATGCCCTCATGAGTTCAATGATAAAACTATATGCTAATAACACCAAGATTATGAAAGCATTAGAGCTTGCTTGCGTTCAAGAGTGCGAGCTGGCTGAAGGTTTGCAGCTTAGTGATGATATAGTTTTGCGTGGCATCCTTGATGAAGAAGATGGTTTT
>JAYVUR010000085.1:0-3823 GCA_043787715.1 Candidatus Melainabacteria bacterium | reverse complement strand
CGGGCTACATTATTAATTCTGGTTCTATAATCTTCAAAGGCAAAGACCTGACTGAGCTAGAACCTAGTGAACGAGCGAATCTTGGGCTATTCTTATCGTTCCAGTATCCGGTTGAAATCCCCGGGGTGAATAACGCCAACTTCCTTAGGATGGCGTATAACTCTAAGCGTAAATATCTAGGTGAAGCCGAGATGGATCCACTGGATTTCGATGATTACCTCGAAGAGAAAATTAAAACTCTCAATATGGATTCTAAATTCCTTAGCCGCGATCTTAATGAGGGTTTCTCTGGCGGCGAGAAAAAGAAAAATGAGATATTACAATTATTAGTATTGAACCCTAGTCTTGCCATTCTTGATGAAACCGATTCTGGCTTAGACATCGATGCTCTAAAAATAGTCGCTTCGGGTATTAATAGCTATAAGAATAGCGGCAATGCAGTTCTAATGATTACCCACTATCAGCGTTTACTTGACTACGTAGAACCAGATTTCGTGCATGTGCTTAATGAAGGTCGCATCATTAAAACCGGCAATAAAGATTTAGCCCTAGAACTAGAAGCCAAAGGATATGAACTTGTCTAAAGCACTAGAATTTATGGAAGATGTGTTCAGAGCGGCAAGTGATTACCGCTCGCAAGTGGCAGTGGTAGCTAAGCGCCAAGAAAGTGCAGCTAAGCTTCTAAGTCAAAGCCAATTCCCAACTAATAAAGATGAGGATTGGAAGTATTATGATTTCAGCGATATAGTCAAAAATGACCCCGACGGGTCATTTTTGCGCTCTCCACCACGAGTGCAAAATGACAGCGACAACTTTGACGCAATAAAACAAACAATCGCAACTCACGTCTTCCCCGAAACTGTTAATCACCTACTAGTAACCCTCAATGGCAAATTCAGCCCAGAACTCTCCACTCTTAAAAGCATCAAAGGCTTGTATATACTAGACTTCAACGACCCCAAACAAATCAACAGCGCAGCAGAAAAAATACTAAGTAGATATTTCGCTAGCAATATAGAGAAAGAAAGCAATGTATTCAAAATTATCAACACCTGCTTGATGCAAAATGGTTTCTTACTCTATGTAGAGGATGGAGTAACCGTAGAAACGCCTCTACAGATACTGCATATATCCAATCAAAACAGTTTCAATCAAATGCGCTCAATGATATATCTTGGCAAAAATTCTCAGCTCAAGATTTGTGTCGCTGATGCCGGGCTTGAAGGCAAAGCGTATCTCAGCAATACAGTAGTTGAGGTACAGCTAAATGCCGGCGCCAGACTTAAGCTTGATAAAATTCAAGACGAGTCCAAGCAAGCAACTAGGCTCTATGACCTGAGTGTAGAGCAGCAGCGAGATAGTTATTTCGAGTTCAACGGTTTTAGTTTCGGAGCTAAAAGTTCGCGCGACGATATCGCGGTAAGGTTAATAGATAAGGGTGCTGAGACTAGCATCTCAGGACTTTATGTAATTAACGGTGAGCGCAAATCACACCATAAAGTAGTAGTAGAACATCTTAGCGGTCACACCAAGAGCGAGCAACTATTCAAGGGACTCTTAGACGACAGCTCTGAAGCCGAGTTTAATGGACTTATAGACATAGGGCTAGATTGCCCGCAAGTAAGTGCAGCACAACTTAACCGCAACCTTCTACTCTCTAATGCGGCACATATAGATTCGCGCCCTCAACTAAATATACTTAGCGATGATGTTAAAGCTAACCACGGCTCTAGCACCGGGCAACTTGACGAGGATCAATTATTCTACTTGCAGAGCCGCGGGCTTAGCCTGGATGAAGCCAAGATAGTTATAACTTATAGTTTTTGCCGCGAGATAATTAATAAGGTCGAATTAGAGTCAGCTCGCGACTATATCAGTAAACTAGCAGTGAAGAATCTCAGCACTAGTCTTAAAGCTGATCTAGACAATAAATCTGTGATTAAGCAATGTTTGACCCCTAGTCATTCTGAGCGTAGCGAAGAATCCCTCAAACTAGCGTCATCCTGAGCGAAGCGAAGGATCCCTACCATGCCAACTAAAACCCTAGACATAAAAAAAATCCGCGCCGACTTCCCTATCTTAGATAGCGTCATCAATGGCAAACCGCTAAGTTATTTGGATAGTGCCGCTACTAGCCAGAAGCCACTAAGCGTAATTAGTCGCATGGAAAAATTTATGCGCGAAGAGAACGCTACTGTGCGCAGAGGGCTCTATAGTCTTAGTGCTCGCTCAACTAAAGCCTTCGATGAAGTGCGCAGCCAAGTCGCGAGCTTCATTAATGCTGCTAGTTCTGATGAGATAATTTTTACTCGCGGAGCAACTGAATCTATTAATCTAGTCGCTTCCTGTCTCTGCCACCGCATACTAAAGCCCGGTGACGAGATACTTGTATCTGAACTAGAGCATCATGCAAACATAGTCCCTTGGCAAATCGCCAGCTCTCCAGCAAGCAGCGAGCTAGCGCAGAAGACTAATAGCCAAGCTCTTAGAGTAATACCAGTGTTAGATAATGGCGAACTAGATCAAAATGCTTATGATAAATTAATCAGCTCAGGGCGCGTCAAAATCCTAGCTCTAACTCATATCGCTAATTCTACCGGCTCTATTATTCCGGTGCGCGAGATGATCGCAAAAGCCCATAAGCATGGAGTAGTGGTTCTTATCGATGGCGCTCAAGCTATTCAACATCTACGTGTGGATGTACAGGAACTTGATGCAGACTTCTATGTATTCAGCGGACATAAACTCTACGGACCTACTGGCGTGGGTGTACTCTATGGCAAGCGCAAGCTACTTGAGATGATGCCACCCTATCATGGCGGCGGCGAGATGATCGACCGGGTGAGTTTCGAAGAGACTAGCTTCGGAGCTATTCCTTATAAGTTCGAAGCTGGTACTCCACCTATAACTGAAGTAATAGGATTAGGTGAGGCAATTAAATATATCGAAGAGATTGGACTTGAAAGTATCAGCGCACATGAGAATGAGCTTGCTGAGTATGCTTTAACTAAACTCAGTGAAATAGAAGGCTTGCGAGTGTTAAGCAAAACTCAAACTGGTGATTTTAAAGCTGGCAAAAAAGCATCAGTTATAAGTTTCACCATAGATGGAGCTGAAGCCTTCGATCTGGGTACGCTTCTGAACGAACATGGAATAGCTATTCGTGTCGGACATCACTGCGCTCAACCAGTGATGAAACGCTATGGCATAGTTGCTAGCGCTAGAATGTCTGTGGCACTCTATAACACTAGAGAAGATATAGATAGATTTATAACTGCTCTCAAGGCAGTAGTGAGGATACTTAAATGAGCATGGTATTTGGTGCAGAAGATATAGAAGCAGCTTTGCGCAGTCATTTAACTGGCGTGGTTTCGGTGACCGCCACAGATCTTAAAGGCGGCAATCACTGGCAAGTAGATATAGTGGCTAGTGATTTTAATGGTCTTAGCCGTATCAAACAACAGCAACTAGTCTACGCTGCGCTCGCCGAATATCTAGCGGACGAAACTATACATGCGCTAGTAATTAAAGCCAAAGGGACGGATTAAATCAAATTAGCGAGCACTAGGAAATAATAAATATAAGGATAACAAGGAGAATAATATGCAAATCAACGAACAACTACCAGCGGACTTAAAACAAGAACTCGACACTATCACTACTAAAGACAAGGTAGTACTTTTTATGAAAGGTACTAAGGATTTCCCTCAGTGCGGTTTCTCTGATGCCGTGGTCAAGGTACTTAAGTTCTACGAAGTGGACTTTACTACTTACGATATTCTTAGCCGCCCCGACCTGCGCGCGGGCATGAAAGTCTATTCAC
>JAYVUR010000084.1:0-11752 GCA_043787715.1 Candidatus Melainabacteria bacterium | reverse complement strand
AAATAACAGGTACCTTTCCTCAAACTAATCTTCTCCTCTTTTCCCCCTGTTGTTTTTGCCATAATGGCCGCACCTAGTGCGGTCATTTCTTTTGTGGAGTATTTTTGTACTGGCATCTGTAATAGGTCAGCTTGGAACTGCATCAGTAGATTATTAGCAGTGGCACCACCATCGACATTAACCTGTTCGAGCTTCAAACCAAGCGCCTCAAAAATATCTCTTACACGAAAAGCCATCGCTTCAAGCGCCGCCCGCGCGATATGTCCGCGCTGAGTGCCGCGACTAATACCGAAGATAGTGCCGCGAATATCTTCGCGCCAGAAAGGAGCACCAAGACCAGCAAGCGCCGGCACCATATAAACGCCGCCGTGATCTTCTACGCTACTAGCTAGCGCCTCTATCTCGCTTGAGTTCTCGATGATCTGGAGTCCATCACGCAGCCACTGCACCACCGCACCGCCAGTAAAGACACTGCCTTCAACAGCATAGAGGGGCTTAGCGCCGGCGTGCTGGTAGAACACGGTAGTTACCAGTCCATCACGCAATTGAAATTTAGGCAGCTCAACTAGAACGAAGGTGCCGGTGCCGTAGGTGACTTTGCTGGCAATGACGGTGTTAGTCGCGTGGTAGGCGTAAAGCGCTGCCTGCTGGTCGCCAAGTACTCCAGTAATGGTGAGAGGATGACCAATTAAATCATCAAATAAATTACAAGTACCAAAATTAGAATTACTAGCAACCACTTCAGGCAAAATACTTGCTGGGATTTTAAGTTTGCTCAGTATCTTAGAAGACCACTTGCCTGCGACTATATCGTAGAGCATGGTGCGCGCAGCGTTGCTGGGCTCGGTCAAGTGCGAGCGCCCGCCAGTTAGCTTGTAAATAAGCCAAGAGTCTATGGTGCCGAAGGCGAGTTTGGAAACGTCATCCTGAGAGAGTGTTTTGTCATTGTGGTTCCTGAGATTGTGCACTTGTGGTTGAGAGCGCAAAAACGACCCATCGGCGTCGTTTTTGCTATCCTTCGCTTCGCTCAGGATGACATTATTCGCGTGGTGATCTAATATCCAACGCAGTTTTGGTCCAGAAAAATATGAATCAATATATAGCCCAGTAGTTTTGCGCACATAATTATTGAAACCTTTATCTGCGCGCAGCTTGGCACAGTAATCACTAGTGCGGCGGCACTGCCAAACTATAGCGTTATGAATTGGTTTGCCGCTGCTGCGATCCCAGACCACAGTGGTTTCGCGCTGATTAGTAATGGCGATATTAGTGATGTCGCTTGGATTGATTTGTTTGTTTATAGTGATTTTCATGTCATCCTGAGCGCGAAGCGCGAAGGATCCCTTAGTGGCGGCAGGGGGGTCCTTCGCTTCGCGAGGGAAAGCAGAAAGGTGACTTGCGTCACGTTTCTGCGCACTAAGCTGCGAGTGTATAATCTGCGAATTGACACCTTTCGACTTAATGGAATCCTTCGCTGTGTTCAGTATGACCGCGCGGCAAACCGCCAGCGTCTTAGTCCAAATCTCTTCAGCATCATGTTCTACCCAACCAGTTTGGGGGAAGATTTGGCTGAATTCTTGCTGGGCAATACCGCAGATAGTTCCGTCGTCAGCGATTAACAGCGCGCGGGTGCTGGTGGTGCCTTCGTCTATTGTAAGAGTTACGCTCATGAGGGCGACCGCCATTGTCTTATCTCTGCGTTGTTTGCTCGCTCGGCGTCCTCATTGACGCTTAAGTCAACTCCGGCGCCTTGCTCACAAACGCCTTGACCTAAGCCAATCTCAGTCGCCCTTGTATTTAGCATGCTGTGTAGAGAAAGCATAATTATATATTAGACTAATCTACGCTTACTCAGCTCTAGCTCATTGTTAAGATGCTGCGAAATAATATTAAGTACATTCATTGGTATATCTTCAAGACTAAGCCCCAGTGTTAATCTGCGTTCCAGTATGTCTTCTAAGGTACAAGCTTTCTCGTAGCGCACCGCATAAATTATCTGCGCCTCTATATCTTCGTAGTCAGGGTGAAGTTTTTCTTTGAGAGCAGGATTGATTTTACAGATTTCTAATATATCTTCAGCGCGGCTACCATATAACAATATCAAGTGCATAATAGTATGCGCTTCAAGATCGTAACGAGCCATATATTCTGTTAGCTTGCTGCGTAAATAATCTTCAAACGGTAGATTGTGGAAACTACAACCGATAGTCGCCTCTACAGCACTAATGCAATCAACGCCAGTAAACCTATCTACTATTTCTTTAGCAAGACTTCTGAAGGTGGTAATTTTACCGCCGAGTATAGAATAGTAATTGACTACACCATTATCATCCTTAGCATGGTCATGTATAAAATGTTTACGTGTTACCGCACCTGTACTCTTGGCTTTAGGGTCATAGGGCAGCGGCCTAACCCCGCAGAAGGTCTTGAGGACATCATCACGGCGCAAATGCGCGTGCGGGAATAATTGATTGGTTTCGCCCAAGAGATATTCGATTTCGGCATCAGTGATTTTAAGTTCGTGAGGTTTGAGCGCTTCTACTTCACTCAAGAAGATATCAGTAGTGCCGATTAAATATAGGTCTTTATTGAAGCCAAGCTTAAACGGTAGTATAAAGAACGGCCGTCCATCACTAGCCGCTTCGGCATAAATGCCAAATTCTTTTGGAGCACCCTTGAAATGCCCCACGACGATGTGACTACCTTTGGTACCTTTGATTTGTTGTGGTAAGGGGTGTGTAGGATAGAAATTCTCACTTTGACGTAACTTATTATTGAGTAAGTCTACGGCAGGTCCAGTCATATTAATTACATACTTGGCAGTGACAGTGTAGGGGATGCCAGCATTCATGAGGTCTTTGAAGCGCACGCCTTCAACTTTGTATTTAGGACCTTTATCAAGCTTTTTGAGCTTATTAACAGCACTATATTCTTCTTGGAAGCCTACAGCATCTTCAAGCAACTGACATTGCACCTCGGTGACTTCACAGTGATTAAGACAGACTGCACCCATTTCTTCAGCACTCAGAATATTTTCTAAGCAAATCCTCTCGATAAAACTTGCTTGACCATCGTAGTAGCTTACAGCACCTTGCAGACTGTGTTTGTTAAGCCCCATATCCATAGCAAGTACTTCATTTCGTGAGTGTGATTCGAATTTCTTGAGAGATTTAGAGCCAGAAAGAAAATCATAAGCAGTCAAACCTAGTTGTAGCTTGAGCTTGCCATGGCTGCTGTTTTCATAGACAGGAATCATTAAACGCAAACGATGCACTAGATGTGGATAATTTTTAATTAAAGTTTCTCGCTCAAGTAAACTTTCTTTTACTAGGTCGAATTCAAGATGCTCAAGATACCTAAGTCCGCCATGAATTAGGCGAGTAGAGTGAGCGCTGCAGCCCGAAGCGAAGTCGGACTTCTCTAGTAGTAGTACTCTTAATCCGCGCTCGGCAGCATCACGTGCAACACCAGCACCATTGATGCCACCACCAATAATGATGAGATCAAAAGGTTTTTTAATTAGATGGGGATCTATGCGTTGAGTTAGGTCCACTAAGACTATTATTCCCAAAATTTGTTGTCATTGCGAGCGAAGCGAAGCAATCCAGTTTTAGCAATGGATTGCTTCGTCGCTGCGCTCCTTGCAATGACGATTATCTTGCCAGCCCCACCTGTACTTGATATCTAGGATTATAATTGCCATCACTGTTAATTAGTTTAAGACTAACGTTAGCGCCTACTATGCTGATTTCATAGTGGCTAAGAATATAATCATCGGCGCTAAGTATCTCATGCTCACCGTCGTCATCGTAGAAGACATAATTAATTTTGCGTTTCTTGGTGGAGCTTTTAGAAGTGAAGATATTCAGTTTAAGTATTTCTTTGCCGCGCTGAGCTTCTAGGGTTGGTATCACCGCACCTTCGCGCACGAAAACAGGATAGGTTTTGAGATTATAATCCTCTTCTATCCATTCGCCGCCATTATATTCTTTGCGCGTGAACCAATTAATCCACTTAGTACCTGCCGGTAAGTAAATGCGTTTGCGCTGGCTTGAACCCTGGATGGCTGCTGTGATTGGCGCTACTAATATAGAATCACCGAACATATACTCGAAGCTGAGATCGTGAGTGTTAGCATCTTCAGCAAAATCATAAACGAGAGGACGCATAATCGGCGTGCCGTCTAGATGCGCGCGGTAACTTGCTTGATAGATATATGGTAAGAGCTTGTCGCGCAGTGCCATAAAATCTCTGATGATAGTGAAATGCTCAGGGTTAGTCTTAGAGTGCATCCAAGGTTCAGTAGGGTCTTCCTTATAAGAGTGCAAGCAGAAGCGCGGCTGGAAAACACCATTCTGAATCCAGCGTGTTAGTAATTCAGAATCGGGACTATCGCCCCAGAAACCACCAATATCACAGCCACTATGAGTGAGCCCCGAAAGCCCCATAGACATTAGGATTGAGTTGTCATACTTCAGAGAGTCCCAGCTACTATAATTGTCCCCAGTCCAAGTCTGCGCGTAGCGCTGAATGCCAGCATAACCGCTGCGGCTAAGTATCCACGGACGCTTAGGTTTAGCTGGATTTAGCTGACGGTAATATTCTTGACTAGCTTGATAAGCTATCTTAGACATCAGTAGTGGCATTTGAATTTCTTTATGTGCTTGATTATGCTCAGCGAAAATCTCGTACTCATTATTATCATTCCAAATACCACGCACACCCTGCGCAAGTATATGACGTTTGAGCTTGTCTTTCCACCAAGCTTGAGTATCTGGGCGCGTGAAATCCATATATGAACCCATACCGCTCCAATAGCTGGTTAATAGTGGCTTGTAGGGTTTTTTAGAAGAACCAGCTTCAGCGACGAAGAGTTTAAGCTTAGCGGCTTCATCATAAAGCACATGCTCGGTGAGTAAGACTGGCTTGACGTTCGCGCAGAGTTCAACACCGAATTCACTACAGGTAGTAGAGAAACCTTGAGGGTTAGGAAACTTACTACGATTCCAGTTGAATTGTAATCTGCGCTTATCCTTATCCATGGTGTAACCAGAAGATAAATGGAAAGCGGTGGTTTTAATGTTAAGTGCGTTAGCTTTACTTAGCATCTCAACAATGCGCGCTGCTGATTTATCCGATTCAGTATAAATCATGCCACTAGCAAGATAGCCTAGCGTGAATTTAGGCACTAGTGGAACCCTGCCGGTGAGCAAGGTGTAGCGGCTCACTACCTCATGAATACTTGGTCCCGGGATGAAGTAATAACAGAGTTCGCCGGCTTCAGCTCCGAAGTGATAATAAGGTATGGGTTTACGCTCGCGCCCGAAGTCAAAAAACTTATGACTAAAATTATCAAAAAATATGCCATGCGCTTGCTTAGTCTTGCGATCGAAATCTATAAAGAAAGGTATGTCCTTATAAAGCGGGTCACTAGATTTAGAATCGTAGCCCAGCGCATCTAAGGGTGCATTGCGAAAACGCTGACCCCAGTGATTAATCTCACCGGTCTTATCGCCAAGCCCGTATATACATGGAGGGTTCTTGAGGTCGGGAATTCTCTTGTAGCAGCGCAGTTCCTGAGAGTCAGTCCAGAAGCCAAGTCCGGGGACATCTTCAGAGATAATATTGCCTGCAGTATCGGTGATGCGTAAGGCAAGAGGTTCTTTATCTATTTCTATATTTATAGTTTCGGTTGTGATTTTGTTCTTGAGAAGTTTAGCCTTAGTGTTTGGGTCTAGTTTCAAGTCTAAGTGTTCACTGATGCTGAACCTGCGATTGCGCGCATAACGCAGCTGCACAATTCCAGCTTTAAGAAAAGCAATATGCAAAAACCAAGGATGCTTGTTGCCGGTAAGTTCAGCAATAAAATGCGCGTCGCTAACTCTAGTCAGAGCATTCAAGCTCAGACCATTATTAAGTCCATAAAATGTATTATTGTTGGATTTAGCCATAGGGACGCAAGGCGAAATTAGGGCTCAAGATTAAGAGTCCTAATTACTATATACCCGAGTTAAAATTGCGAAAGGCCTTGACAGATAATACCCCCTCGTGTTATTTTTGGGATCTATGCACAGATTACCTGCTGGTTTTGATAGAGAGTCAAATCTTAAAGCACTAGAGGCATTTTATCAAAAGCTCAAAGCAGCTAAGACTAAGGGTGAGAGACTGAAGATTATTGAGTCTGATGATGGAACAGATGCGATTTGCAGAGCAAGGCACGAAATCCTGCATGCTAAAGAGGGTAATCTGAAACTTTGTATACCCCCTTGTTTTGGTCTGGAGTTTATTGCGAATGAATTGCTAAGGGGCCGTCCTTTTTACCAATAGTGGTGCAACTGCTTTTTGTAAAAGCAGGTAGACCAATGTTTTTCAACAAACTATCATCTGTGTGGGCACCCCCAGCCTCTGAGTTAGAATCTGCGCCGCGCGCACTAGCTAAACCTTAATCAGTAAATCAAGATTTTGAGTATAATTTCTTGATTACAATCGAGATTTTTTATATTACTAAACTGCTTTGTTGCTATGAAAATCCAGTGCTAATCACCGAGATCTCATGCTGCCAAAAACCCGCCCACAGCAAGCCCATAGATGCGTCCCGACATATTATGTTATAATAGTTATTAATGAGAGCTAACACAGAAGTACAAACAAGCTCGTTACTTACAGCCCGCTCAGTATTCAATGATGAGATTAAGGCCTTAGAAGCGGTGGCGGCGGCTTTGGGCGAAAGTTTTAATAAGGCAGTAGAAAGCATAATCAAGATCAAAGGTAGAGTAGTCGTGACAGGCATGGGCAAGTCTGGTCACATCGGCGCGAAGATCGCAGCGACTCTAGCTAGTACCGGCACGCCAGCTTTTTTCGTGCATCCTGCTGAGATGGGTCACGGTGATTTAGGAATGCTCACGGCTGATGATGCGGTGATTGCGATTTCGTTTAGCGGCAAGACTGATGAATTACGCAAAGTATTATCGCCGATTAAACGTCTTGGCGTACCACTGATATCTATTACTGGTAATGCTGATAGCGTGCTGGGTGAATTTTCGGATACTATTCTACTAACACCGATTAGCAAAGAAGCTTGCCCGCTTGATCTTGCTCCTACTAGTAGTACGACAGCGGCACTTGTTATGGGTGATGCGCTAGCAATAGCGTTGATGCGTAAGCGTGATTTTCGTGCTGAAGATTTTGTGCTTTCACATCCTTTGGGTTCGCTGGGCAAGAGCCTTCTACTAGTGTCTGAACTGATGCGCAAAGAACAGCAAATTCCAGTAGTGAATACTGATGCTAGTCTCAAGCAAGTGCTTGAAGAGATTAGTGCTAAACGTCTAGGTTTCACTACTGTGCTTGATAGCCAAGGCAAACTTAAAGGTATTATCACTGATGGTGATTTGCGCCGTGCTCAGCTGAAATTTAATAAAGAGATTTTTGATAAGAAGGCAGCAGAGATTATGACTCCTGAGCCTAAGACTATAAGCGCTGAAGCCGCGGCTCTGACGGCGCTGAAGCTGATGGAAGAGCATAGGATTTCTAGTCTTATTGTGGTAGATGCCGGGGCTAGGCCTCAGGGTATATTAGACCTTAAGGATTTTCTGGTGGCAGGGCTACTATAATATAAGTGATGAAGATGATTAGAATGAATTTTGCTAGCGTATTACTACTATTAGTAATAGCTGCTGCTGTTCTAGGCCTGCCTAGTCTAATGCTCCAGTCACTATGGAATACAGCTTTCGAGAGATCACTAGAAAGAGATTTAAGTATTACTCTGTGGCAAGCGGCTTTACTTTGGGGTGCTGTGCTGAGTTTGATTTATATGTCTGGTATTTTTAAGCTGCAAGTGGATTTTAGAACTATAGAAAATATTGATTTAAGTGATATTGATGATCCTGAGCTGCGCGCTGAGATTGAAAAAATCAAATCGATAAATAAAGAACTGCGCAGTCAAGAAGTTACTAAGCCGAGCCAAGAGCAGCGGAAATCTGAATAGTTTGTTCTTTTGGGATGCCGGCTTTTTTGGCGTAGTGTTTAAAATCCTTGATTACAGTGCCGATCTCGGCTATGACTTGCTTGGCGTTTTTGATGTGAAACTTATTAGCATAACTCAGTAAATCTTCTGCGTTAATATTATTGGATTTACCATTGATTAGCATATTATGCTCCCTGAGCCAATAGTTATTAGGGTTATAAGCATAAGTGAGATCGTAGGCGGGGGCTAAGCGCCATTTAGCATCTTTATCCAGAAGGAACGAAAAATTCTTAGTATGATCATCACAGTTCTTGGCTAGTACATTAAACACCATTCTTCTGAATATTTGTTCGTGATCTTCTGCTGTTAGTGCAAGCAAATTAGCAATCCTGAATAATATTTCATAAGAATGTACCCGTGCTTCGCTGTAGTCTAGGTGGGCAAGCGCACAGAGAGTTTGCATATGCAGTTTTTCGCCGCAGGAGCTTCTGTCGAAGCGCTTAGTTAGGAAATGGCTTCTCCCTTGCTCTTCTAGTAGTTTAGATTCCATCATTTCTATGCCACAATCGAGTGCCATAAGATGGTAGGCGTATTCTATATTGGTATAAGCGCTGGGTTCTAAGCTATCAAGCTTAATAAGCCATTGCTCATAGTTAGTTTGAGCTATTTGACCAGATCTTAATTCACCGGTTTTAGGATTAATGGCAACTATGGCTTTGGGGCGAGCTCCTCCTGCTGAAGAACCGATCTGTAGTAGAGGACTAAGGTCATCAATATATGCCTTGAACTCTAGGCGTTTAGTTAATATTTCTTGAGAGAGTTGAACCAGTTTATCAATTTCAATTGTACGGTTCTGGTCTTGCGCTGTTAGCTGCGGCTCAAACTCCAGAGCGCCCATAGCCCTAGTGCCTAAATAGCAGAGCCTGTCTAATGCTGTAATATCACCAAGAGCCAGCCCCTGACTGCTAAACCAAGCATCCATCACTTGCAAGCCATAACTATCTGGAAGTGCATCAGCAAGCAAGCCCGGCAAACCATGGTAACTTGCATAGTTAAGATCAAAACTCCAGACTTGATCTTTAGATCTAGGCATCATAATTGGTGCTAGGTCATATATTGCTGGAAAAGTTTTAGAGTATTCAAAGGCAATAAACTTATTGTCTTTATAGGCAGCATAGCCAATTACTTCGTCCCAAAGTTTAATTTGGATTTCTTTAATCATGGCTTTTTCTTGCTCTTAGTCTTACGGGTTTGGATTTGTTTTCGTAGAGTGATTGTGGTGAGATATTAGGTCTTAATAGCGAATCGAGCTTATCAAACTCAGCAAAAAATCTTATAATACGAACGAAAGAACCTAGCTGAGAATTTTTGCCGCTTTCTATTTTTTGGATGGTTGCTTTAGTGAGTCCAGTTTCGCGAGCAAGCTCAGCCTGAGTGCGATTCATCGCAAGTCTTCTTGCGCGGATACGCTGGCCAAGATTAGCGATGATTTCGCTATCGGTGAGCCAACTTGATATAGTGCTATCCATCGCTTAAATTATACCCTTAAAGTATAGTTTTATATGCTTAAACTGGGATTTTAGGAGTTAAGATATATTATAATATGTTTTAACTATGGCTGTGATTGGGGGATTGCTTCGCCCAAGGGCTTGTCGCTAAGCCGAGGGGATCCTTCGCTTCGCTCAGGATAGCAAAAAGGTGACTTACGTCACGTTTTTGCGCTTTCGACCGCGAGTGCACCATTTAGGTTAAAGCAACGGTGGGGTTTTATTGTAGGCTTGGAAATATATGCGTCAGCGCCTCATGCTCAGCTACTTGCATAGAGAGCTGAATACGATTCACTAGATGTGCTTGCTGTTCTTCACCCCAGTTGAAACCAAGATCCAGTTTAAGTCCTATGGCTTCAGCACGGCGGGCGATTTCGCGCAACTTGGCATTAGGCTTAGCATCGCTTAGTGGTAGACCATCATAAGTCATCTTAATAGTTAGTTGATCGCCCCTATGCATCACATCTATATTGATGTGGGTGAGTCCAGAATGTTTACCGTTCTCCTCAATGATGCTCTCTACTATACGCTGCACCACTCTGAAGAGATTAGCCTTCTCTTCACTGCTAAGCTCTACGTAAGCCGCATTAGGACTGAGATAGATACGAGGCTTGCCGCGATAAATTTCGGTGATTTTGCGCGCATAGATCTCCAATGGATCTATGATGCCCCTACCAGCTTCGAATTGAAAAGGCACCATGGTGAAGAGTAAGGTGTCTAATTCGCTGATGATTTTCTCGAAGTCATATCTTAGTAATTCAAGTTTGGTTTGGTTGGTGACATCAAGTTGCACACTATTCATCACATCATCAAGCTGTGACTGAATGCTAGATAGAGGCGCTACAGTGCGCTCCTGAAAATCCTTAGCCAGCAGATCTAGACTGTATTCCAGCTCCTTGTAGACTTTATTGCGCATATCCTGCATATCTAGTGCCGGGCTTATATTTGGTCTAGCTTTAGGCAATTCGAACTTAGGCATTTGTGGTAGGGGGATATTAGGCATCGGTGGCAATTGGGGGAGTTTGATACGCTGCTCGAACCCCTGACTTTCTTGCACTTTGGAACTTAGTGAACTAATAAGTTCTGAGCATTTTTCTTGTAGATTTTTTACTGCGGCTAAGGCTTTATCTAGGCTAGTACCAAGATTATTGGGCAGCGAGATATTGGGCATAGCTGGCATCTGCAGCTCCGTGTCTAAAAGTAGAGATAGAGCAAATACGGCAATCAGCGCCACTATTACGGCTGCAGTCTCAAGGTAGGCACCGAAGCAATACATTAGTTGTCCGATAATTAATACTGAAGTGATGGCAAGCCCCAAGACTAGCGCTCTTGCTCTAAGTACTGTAGAGGCGAAAAGCACTCCAGCACAGGCAAGTAAGAGGAAACCAAAAGCTGGATGAAACTTATAATAAGGTAACCAGTTACCAGCAGAATAGTTAATAACGCTGTTGATGTTTTTGATCGCCTTAGAATCTAATTCTGAGCGTATAACTATTGCTTTACCTTGAAGATCACTTGGTGTGATTTTGCCACTAAGAAAATCAGCAAGTGAAGTGTTGCGATAACTAGTGCCACTCTTATCGAGTATATAGGTTTTGCCGTCTTTCTTCTTAAGATCTTCTACGGTAAAATCCTGAGTCACTATATCTATAGGTGCGTAGAGACCAGTAAGTCCGGCTTGAAGATTTAGGGCGCTAATTAGATTGCCAGAAATATTATTAATGGCGATAGTTATTGAACTTACATTCTCAGCATCGAGATTGTGGATTATCCCCTGCAAGAAGTCCTTAAGAAACACTGCGTCGAAATTCATCGAACTATTTAGGTTCTGATTCATTATGCGGGTGCTGCGCTGATCTATATTAAGCACTAAGACAGATTTATTAGGACTGAAGATCTTCAGGACGTTAAGGAAATTGCGGCTAGCAAGTATCGGTTTCTCCATGCCAAGCCAAAGGCTGCTGGGCATGAGAGCTGTTAGGATAAACATAATTGCACCAATAGAGCCGCTGATTAGGAGTCTTTGTTGGAAGCTAGACATGGATAATATTATAACTCAATTATAATATTGTTATAACCGCCTGACGGCATATAGTATTGACTTAATATATGTATTTTAGATAAGATTAGTAGTGTCCTGTGCTTACAGCAATTCCCGCTTTAAGCAGAACAGCAGTAAAGAATAGGGCAGTAGCCTAGTTTAGACGGTCTTGAAAGTATTTTAAAGAGCTAATTTTGTTTT
>JAYVUR010000083.1:0-2406 GCA_043787715.1 Candidatus Melainabacteria bacterium | reverse complement strand
CCAAGCTAACAGCACTTTAACTGTTGATGGCGCTACTACTTTAGCTTCTACTCTAGCTCTAACTGGCGATGTCGCTGTTAATACTAACAAGTTCAACGTTACTGCCGCTTCTGGTAACACTAGTGTTGCTGGTACCTTGGGCGTGACTGGTGATGTCGCTATCAACACTAACAAGTTTAACGTAACTGCAGCTTCTGGTAATACTGCGATTGCAGGTACTTTAGGTGTAACTGGTGCAACCACTCTATCTAGCACCCTAGCTGTTACTGGCACTTCAACCCTAACTGGCAACACAACTCTATACGGTACACTCAACGTTAATAACGGCGTGACCTTCAATGACAATTCTCATAACGTCGACTTCGTAGTTGAAGGTGACAGTAATGCCGACATGCTTGTTGTAGATGCAAGCGCAGACAGCGTCGGTATCGGAACAAATTCTCCAAACGCAACCTTAGATGTAAATGGTACGGCAGCAATAGCTGGAGCGACTTCAATTTCAGGCTCACTCACTCTAGCTGTAGTTGCTAAATCAGCAGACTACACCATAACAGCAAGCGACTACACAATACTCGTCGATGCTTCTGGTGCTGCCCGTACTATTACACTACCGGATGCTGCTGGTATCGATGGTAGAACTTACATCATCAAGAAAACTGATAGTTCAGTTAACGCTGTAACTATCGATGGAGATGCGGGCGACACGATCGATGGCAATGCGATCATTAATCTAAGTGCTCAATACGCCACACTAAGTATCCAAGCGTACAACGGAAACTGGTACGTCTTGTAAAAAGTCGGGGAGAGTTCATTTCCCTTCTGCCCGCCCCCGAGTGCACTCGGGGGCTTTTTTTTGGCATGATAATATAGCATACGTAATGAGAATTCACGATTATGCATTTCTAGGCAAGGATTTTGTTAAGTTTGAAGACGCGAAGATCAGCGTGATGACTCATGCCTTCATGTATGGCACGGCCGTCTTCGAGGGGATACGCGCTTACTGGAACCCCGAGAAGAAGAAACTCTACGCACTGCTTGTAAGACCGCATCTTGAGCGAATTATCAGAAGTTGCAAAATCATGCGCATCAATCCTTATTACACCGTGGATGAGATGGAGAAGATCGTCATCGAACTATTGAAGAAGAACAAACCACAATGTGATGCATATATAAGACCGTCTTGGTTCAAATCTACATTAAGGATAGGCCCTATACTAGTAGCAGAAAACGACCAAGAAGATTCTTTCGTGGTGAGTTCTATAGATCTTGGTGACTATGTCGACACCGAGAAAGGGCTCTCTGTGATGATTTCCAGCTGGCGCCGCCTTTCTGATAATGCTATTCCCGCTCGCGCCAAGATCAATGGCAGCTATGTCAACACCGCTCTCTCCAAAACCAATGCTTACCTCGCTGGTTTTGATGATGCGATTTTTCTTACTGAAGAAGGGCATGTTTCTGAAGGTTCGGCGATGAATTTATTTATTGTTCGCGATGGTAAATTAATTACAAGTGCAGTCACCGACAATATTCTTGAAGGTATCACTCGCAGTTTAATAATTCGCATTGCCCGCGAAGATCTTAATATAGAAGTGGAGACCCGCCAGATAGATCGCACTGAGTTATATGTCGCTGATGAAGCTTTCTTTGTTGGCACCGGCGCACAAATCGCAGCTATTGCCAAAATCGATAATTATTTGGTTGCTGATGGCCAGCCCGGAGCCATCTGTAAAAAACTACAGAAAGTTTATAACGATATTTGCCGCGCTAATAATCCTAAATATAGCTACGCGCTCACCGAGATAAGTTAAGCATATTATCCTCAAGGGCTTAATGATTAGGGTATGATGGCTATCAGCTTGGTACAAGCTTATCCAAGAGCTCAATTATAATTTTATAGCAATAATATTACAATCTTCTATCAACTCTTATCTTGGTCACTTTTCTGGGGCAAAAATCCAAATTTATCAGCATCTTGTTAGCAAGCCGCATAATATATTTGTGCAAGCAAGCCTCGCTACTAATCTAATCAAAACTCTGCAAAAGCAACTTAGCCCCGCGCAAGTTCTTAGTAGCTCCACTGATCTTCGCCTCTACGATACTGATGCGACTTCATTATTCAAAAACCAAGCACTCGCTATCACTCTACCTAATTCAAGCGAAGAAGTCTCTGAAATAATTAAAATCATAAATAAGTTTCGCGCCCAAGGTTATCACGAACTTAATTTCGTCGCCCGTGGTGCTGGCACCGGACTTAGTGGCGGCGCTATCGGCAATGCCCATTCGATAATTATTTCTCTTGCTCGCCTAACTAAAATTCTCAATATCGACACCAAGAATAGAACTGCACTAATCGAAACCGGAGTAATTAATGCTGACCTCACTAAGGAGCTTAGCGGTTTGCATTTC
>JAYVUR010000082.1:0-21052 GCA_043787715.1 Candidatus Melainabacteria bacterium | reverse complement strand
TTAATCTTTCCAAAGTATTACAAGTTCCCGAGAATCCTTACTCAGCAAGGAGTTTGGTCAAAGCGGGAATTGCTGCTTTTGCAGCATTTGTTAGGTATTGAATCCAAGTATTATAGTGCTAAGGATAAACCTTCTTACGAACGAGAACAGCTAGAAGAATTAGCTCAAGCAATATATCCCCAAAAATATAGAGGTGAGAAGCTAGCTGTATTGTTGCGCAGAGATTTTAAATTAGCTAATAGACCTAATTCTTTAAATGAATTGTTCCGTAGTGAAGAGTTTAGTAAATGGTTCAAAAAACTAAACTTTAGATCTTTAGCAGATTTTTCTAAAGCTCTAGGAGTAAGGCCTATTAAAGTTAAAGCTGATGATCCTCAGCATTCATATCAGCACAGAATAGATTTAATTAATTTAGGCGAAGCCATATGGCCTTTACATAGTAATGATGAGATTTTACGCAGTATACGTAAAATACAATCCAGTCGCCCAGAATGTTTAGAAGGGTTTTTTGCTGGAGATGCTTTTAGGACTTGGATGCAGCAGCATAATTTTACTACCCTGTATGCGTTGTTTGATTATATGGATTGCATTAAATCTTCACCCATAGATCAACCGCATCGTCAACCGCATTTTGATTATTTAAAGGTTGTGCCTGAGATTTGGCCAGTTTCGACTGATCGCTCTTTATTAAAGAGTCTAAGAAAAGCATTTCCACGCAGACCCGTAAATCTTGCTACTTTTTATGTCAGTAAAGAGTTCAGAGCTTGGCTTAAGGAGCATAATTTAAGAGCAGCATCTGATTTGATGAAAGCAATAGGAGTGTCAGTTAAGACGGTGGAGATGCCGAGCGGTACCAAGAGTAAATTTAACAGGCATAAAGCAGCAACCGTTATTTGGGGTAAAGAAGCCGGACAGGAGCGTTACCAAGCTGCTTCTGCTAAAATAAGCTCTTAATGCCTGTTACAGCCACTAACACCGCCACCGAAAAAATCCTTATCTACGACTTCGGTTCCCAGTACACCGAACTAATCACCCGCAAAATTCGCGAACTTAAAGTTTATGCTGAAGTGCTGAGTTTTGATACTCCCTATACAGTTGTGGCTGAAGATTTCAAGAAAGGTATAGTCAAGGGTATTATTCTTTCGGGCGGTCCTAGTAGTACCTATGATGTTGAAGCGCTTGATTGCGACCCGCAGTTACTGAAGTCAGGTGTTCCCTTATTGGGGATTTGCTATGGTATGCAACTTATTAGTGCGCGTATGCCCGGCGGCAAGGTGGAGCGCGGTGATAAGCATGAATATGGACTAGCGAAGGCTGAGCTGATTAAAGCGCACCCATTGGTTGAAGGTCTAAACAAACAATTCAAAACGTGGATGAGCCACAGGGACAAGGTTACAGCTGCGCCTGAAGGCTTCGAGGTGCTAGCGCGCACCGAGAATACTCCTATTACCGCTTTTGCTAATGATGTACTTAAGGTCTATGGCGTGCAGTATCACCCCGAAGTTAACCACACTGAATTTGGCAAGCAGCTAATATCGAATTTCGTTCTCAATATCTGTAAGGCTAAACCTGAGTGGAACATTAGTAATTTCCTCGATGCAAGCATCGCAGAGATTAGGATAAGAGTTGGCAGCGACCAAGTTCTACTAGCACTATCTGGCGGGGTGGATAGTTCGACTATAGCTTTCTTGCTGAATAAAGCTATAGGCAGTCAATTGCATTGTATGTTTATTGACCACGGACTCTTAAGAGAGAACGAAGGTGAAGAACTCTTAGAAGAATTCCATGGTAAGCATGGTATTGACCTTATTTACGTAGATGCGCGCGAGCGTTTCCTCTCAAAACTAGCTGGAGTCAGCGATCCAGAAGAGAAACGCAAAATCATCGGTGCTGAGTTTATAAGGACTTTTGAAGAAGAATCGCGCAAAATTGCAAAAAACAAAGATATTAAATTTTTAGCTCAAGGCACTCTCTATTCTGATGTGATCGAATCAGCCGGTGTGCGCATAGATCCTAAGACCGGTAAGCGCGTAGCTGCGGTGATTAAATCACACCATAATGTAGGCGGTTTACCTGAGGATATTAAGTTCGAACTTATAGAACCGGTGCGTACTTTATTTAAGGATGAAGTTAGAGCGCTAGCGCGCGAACTGAAGCTGCCGGAGCGAATTATTCGAAAGCATCCTTTCCCGGGTCCAGGTTTAGCCATACGCGTGCTTGGTGAAATCACCGAGGAGAGACTTGCTATTGCCCGTCATGCTGATTTAATTATGCGCGAAGAGCTGGATAAGTTCGGGCTTTATGACAAGGTTTGGCAGGCACTAATAGTACTACTGCCTGTGCGCTCAGTAGGAGTAATGGGCGACTCCCGTACTTATGGCAACCCAGCGGTGTTTAGAGCTGTGACTAGTGAAGATGCGATGACTGCAGATTGGGCAAGATTGCCGCATGAGTTTCTTGAGGCTCTTAGTAACCGCATTGTTAATGAAGTTTCAGAAATAACCAGGCTTGTTTATGACATTACTAGTAAGCCTCCTGGTACTATTGAGTGGGAATAGAATATGCCAGAAGATATCAGCAGCACCAGTAATCAATTAGTTAAGTTCGTCAGAACTTTGCATGATAAGCGCACGCGCCAAGAAACTAAACTCTGTTTGCTTGAAGGTGAGACGCTTATTCATGACGCTTATGATGCTGGAGTGGAGATTAAGCAGATATTCACTACTCAGCCGCAGCTATTCCAAACCCTGCCAGCACAAGAGATATATCAGGTTTCCTCCAAACTGCTTGAATATATGGCGACCACTGCTAGTGCGCCTCAAGCTATTGCTGTGGCTAAACCTCAGCCTATAGATCAGCCTATTAAACTTGATTTTGCTATTTACCTTGAAGCTATTCAAGATCCCGGTAATTTAGGTTCTATTATTAGGACAGCTTTTGCTGCTGGTGTCGACAAGATTTATTTAAGTGAAGGCTCAGTGGATATTTATAACCCCAAGGTTATTCGCGCTTCTGCTGGTGCGGTGTTTAGGGGAGTTATAGAGCCTATAGAGCTAGAGCAGCTAAGAACTAAGTTTAATAGGGTAATAGCGACCAGTAGTATTAAATCCGGAGCCAAGGATTATACCAAGCTTAAACTTAAAGAAACCGATAAAGTTTTACTCTTAATGGGTAGTGAAGGTAATGGACTGAGTGAAGCTAGTATGCAAGCAGCGACTGATCTAGTGCAAATCCCTATGGCAAGTGGCATAGAGAGTCTTAATGTGCTTGCCGCAACTTCAATATTATTATTCAAAATCAAAGAATTAAATGAAACTAGAACAGTACATAGCTCTTGATATTGGTAAGGTTAAAACCGGCATAGCTAAGGCTGATTCCTTGGGTATTGTTTGCAGTCCATTTAAAACTGTTGCAACTACTGATATCCACAAAGAATTATTAGCCTTATTAGAGAGCTACGATATAAGTAAGCTAATAATCGGTTTACCGACTCATATGCATGGCGGAGTGAGCGAGCAGGCTGAGCATGTACGCAGCATAGCGGATAATATATTATCCGCCAACATATTATCCGCAGATACAGAAATAATATTTGAAGATGAGAAGCTCAGTTCTGAAGCTGCCACGCTTGAACTTAAGGAGCAGGGTATACGCATTAATCAAAGCAATAAGCAATTAGTTGATAGCCAAGCGGCGGCGCTGCTACTAAGGCAGTATTTTGACAGTGTCAATACTCAACCAATTAGCTGATAAATAAAGTCACTTAGCTAAATCTCCTAGTCTCAAGGAGCTAAAAACCCCATCAAAATCAACTAAATAGCGCAGCGGTGACTAAGCAAATACTGCTCATAAAGTATATAGCGAGCTTATAGCTATGGATCTTTTCGCTAATACCTCTGTTCCTTCACTACATATTGCGCTCAATGGCCTTGGCGAGCGTGAGGGAAGTGTTGGCAAAAACCTGTCTAACGTAAGTGTGCCCGGTTATAAAGTTCAGCGAACTAGCTTCGAGGATGATCTGCAGCAAGCACTTAATTATAAGCGTACAGGCACGGCGCCCTTAGTTACTACTAACGATAAGCATATGCAAGTCGGAGTTAAAACTCTTGATGAAGTTAAGGTAGAAACCGAAGCAGATATAACTACAGAAATTCATTCGGCTGGTAATAACGTAGATATTGATGCTGAGATGTTAAATCTTGCGCGTACAGGATTGCAATACAGGGCGATTACACAGATCTCACGCAGGCAAATGGATGGACTTAGATCTGTAATAAGAGGTGGTAGCTAATGAGCATGGATCCACTTAATATAGCGGGTAGCGCACTCACTTCTGAGCGTTTACGCATGGATGTTATTTCAGCTAACATCGCTAACATCAATACTACTCGTAATTACTTAGGACAAGTGCAACCATATCAGCGCAAGCTGGCAGTGTTTAAAACAATTTTCGATGAAGCTCAAGGCAAGGTTCAGGGTGTGACGGTCGACCGAATCCAAAACGATACTGCGCCTATGCGTTACGTATATGATCCAAGTCACCCTGATGCTAATGGTGATGGCTATGTGGTTTATCCTAACGTGTCCGTGGAGCGAGAGATGGTAGATATGGCGACGGCGAAAGCTGCTTATGAAGCCAATATTACAGCGATTCAGACATATAAGACTATGTTTGATTCAGCGTTAGATATTTAAGGAGTGAATGGTGGAACTTGATCCAGTGAGATTCAATACAACAGCCTTCACTAGACCAGTGTTTAAGATTGCTGCTCAATATATTGAAGATGAGGGTGTTTCGAGTTCCGGTTTCTCGGCTACTTTAAATAAAGCTGTTGCTAACTTAAATGATGTGCAGCGTGGCTCAAGAATAGCTATGGAAGATTTCGCTGCGGGGGCAGATATAGAAGTGCATGAAGTGATGATGGGCATAGAGAAGGCTGACCTTACTATGAATCTTGCTTTGCAGGTGCGCAATAAGATACTCGAAGGTTATAACGATATTATCAGGATGCAAATTTAATTAGAGGAATAAATTATTATGGCTGAACTACAAACACTAGATACTAAAGCTCCAGAAACTGCTAAACAAGCAGGTCTCAATAATGCCGCTGAGCGCAATGACATGACTCCGGCTAAGCAGGCTTTTGCTGTACCTAAGCCTAGCAGAGCTGTAATGATTGGTATGATTTTGGCGGGTGTGATTGGACTAAGTTTGATTATGCTATCTTTCGTTAAGCCAAAGTATCAAACTCTATATACAGGCTTAGATCAGTCTGACGCAGCAGCGATCAGTTCGTATTTGCAGAAGAATAAGATCGAATTTAAAATTTCTGAAAATGGTGAAGTGATAAGTGTGCTTAATACTTCAGTACCTAAGCTAAGATTAGAGCTAGCTTCTAAGGGCATGCCTAGAGGTAATGGTGTTGGTTTTGAGATTTTTGATAAAACCAATCTTACTGTTACTGATTTCAATCAGAAGCTTAATTATGTGCGTGCGCTTGAAGGTGAGTTATCCCGTACTATTACTGCGCTTGACACTGTTAAAGCGGCTAAAGTGCATTTGGCTTTAGCTAAGAAGAGTGTGTTCAAGGAACAACAAGACAAGTCAACTGCAAGTGTGGTTATCACTGCAGAAAATGACCAAGAACTTACTATTGATCAAGTTAAAGGTATTAGACATTTGGTGGCAAGTGCAGTGCCGGACTTGGATCCCAATGAAGTGCAGATTACTGATTCTACTGGAAAATCGCTTGTACTGATGCTTGATGACGAGGAGTCTATAAGTTCGCAGCAAATGGCACGCAATGAAGACAAGATTAAATCATATGAGAAAGATCTTGAGCGTAATTTGCGTACTATGCTGATCCCTATACTTGGTGACCAGAATGTACTGGTGAATGTGAAGACGGAAATGAACTTCGATCAAGCTGAAATGGATGTAGAACTATTCAGTCCTACCGCTGCAGATGGCACTAAGGCTGAGCCAGTGGTGCGCAGTGAGAAGGTGATTAGCGAGAAATACAGTAAGGGTAATGGTGCGCCTACCGGAGCCGCTGGTACCCAAAGCAATGTACCTAGTTTTATGGGAGCTAGCAAGAATACTAATGCTGATAAAGATTATCAGAAGGATGATGCTACTCGTAACTTTGAAGTGAGTAGATCGGTAGAGCATATTAAAAAAGCTACAGGCATAGTTAAGAAGGTATCTGTAGCAGTAGTAGTTAATAAGGATCTAAGCCCTTCTGAGCGTGCAACACTTAGGGAAACCGTAGTAGTGGCTGCTGGACTTAATCTAGAGCGTGGCGATCAAGTGGCGATTACCGGAATTCGCTTCTCATCAGCACCGCATCTTGATAGAGCAAGTAAGCGCGAAGCTAAGGAGCAAGCTGATACTCAGCGCAACGCCATGATCAAAAAATATATGGCATTAGCGTTCTCAATCTTCATCGCGTTTATAGCACTAGGTTTACTATTGTTATCACTTAAAGCACCAATAGATACTAATCAAGCACGTAAGCTTGAAGAATTGCTATCTGAAGAGGAGATTCCGCTACTAACATCTATTAATGAGAAGCTTAAAGAAGCTGAAGAAGCCTTTCACCGTAAGCTTTCTACAGATGGTAAGCCCACTCTATCTCAGATGAAGCGAGATCTGTCTAAGCTTTCTTACGAGGAGCCAGAGAAAATAGCAAGAGGACTTAAGTCTTACTTGCAGGAAGTTTAATTGATGAAAGCAAGGTCTAATATCTATAAAAATGGCTTGAAAGAGTTTAACGATAGAGTGCTAGTAGGTGGTGCAGATTATAGTGATTTGCCTTCTAAAGGTCAGTATTTGCGTGAAATGATAGAAGAGGCTAGTAATAGTGCTGAACAAGAAGCTGAAACTATCAAAGCAAATGCACAAGCAGAAGCTACTGAGATGCTAGTAAAAGCAAAAGCGGAAGAAGATTCTATTAAAGAAACTGCGCGTAAACAAGCTCATGATGAAGGTTATAAGGCTGGTTATGATGCCGCTATGACGGAAGCTACTGCTAAGGCTGATGAGATATTTAGTGAGATGATGCGTGGTGCTGGTGAGATGCTGATGGAGCTAGAGCGTTTGCGTAGTGAGACACTAGCCCATGAAGAAGAGCGTATGGTGAAGTTTATTGCTGTACTGGCGCGTAAACTTATACAGCGTGACCTTAGCTATGATCCAGCAAGTTTCTACGAGATGATTAAAGCTGCAATAGCAAGACTGGATAATAAAGTAGATGTAACTATATACCTTCATCCTGAGACAGCTCTTAAACTTAATGAACTTAAAACTAAACTTATGGCTGAGAATCCAGGTTTAATTAGTTTTAATATAGTTGGTGAAGAGAAATTAGCTGCTGGCGATGTAATTCTAGAAAGCGGACAAGAAAGGCAGGATTTAAGAATTGATAGTCAGATTGATGAACTGATTAAAACCCTACTATAAATGAAACTAGATTTCACTAGTCTTGAAGCTAAAGTCAATGCTTGTGAGAGTTTCAGCCGCTGCTTAGGTAAGGTAACTAAAATAGTAGGTTTGATTATTGAAGCTGATGGTCTGCATGCGCAAATCGGAGAGCTTTGTTATATCGAAACTAATTTGCAGCCTCTCAAGGCTGAAGTTGTAGGATTTCGTGATGGCATGACTATGCTAATGCCTCTTGGTGAGATGACAGAAATTCGCATGGGTGCCGAAGTAATACCTAGCGGCAAGCAAGTATCAATTAAAGTAGGTCCGCAACTCCTAGGTAGAATTATAAATTCCTTCGGTGAAGTTCTCGATGATAAAGACCCACCGATGCTAAGAGACGAAGTGACTCAATGGTCAGCCGCTCCGCACCCGCTAAGACGTGCGCGTATTACTAAACCAATTCATTTCGGCGTAAGAGCTTTAGATGGGTTTCTTACTTGTGGTATGGGACAGCGTTTAGGTATTTTTTCTGGCTCTGGAGTCGGTAAAAGCACACTACAAGGTATGCTAGCCCGCAATTCTGATGCGGATTTGAACGTAATTGCTCTAATTGGTGAGCGTGGTAGAGAAGTGAGAGAATTCATCGAAGATAGTCTGGGTCCAGAGGGCTTGAAGAAATCTATAGTTATAGTGGCTACTGGCGATCAGCCTAATTTACTTAAAGTTAAGGCTGCGCTGTTCGCACATTCTATTGCTGAATATTTTCGTGATGTACATGGTAAGAACGTGCTTCTTATGCTTGATAGTGTTACTCGCATCGCTCTTGCTCAGCGCGAGATAGGACTTGCTGTCGGTGAGCCGCCTGCAACTCGCGGTTATACTCCAAGTGTGTTTGCGTTATTACCTAAGCTGCTCGAGCGTTCTGGTACTAGCGATAAAGGCACTATTACCGCTATCTACACGGTTCTGGTTGAAGGTGATGATCTTAATGAGCCGGTCAGTGATATAGTGCGCGGAGTCTTAGATGGACACGTGGTACTGTCACGCGAACTTGCTGAGCGTAATCATTTCCCGGCTATAGATATACTCGCTTCTGTTAGCCGCGTTATGCCGCAGATAGTAGAGAGTAATCATCGTGAAATCGCTGCTAAAATCCGCTCTATGCTTGCCACTTACAAGGAGGCTCAAGATCTGATTAATATTGGTGCTTATCATCAAGGCTCTAACCCTGAAATCGATAGAGCAATTAAAGCCTATCCTAAAATTATTCAACTACTGAAGCAGGATGTCGAGGAGACTACTGATTACAATGATTTAATTACTAAGATGATTAGGGTTATTTCTTAGTTTAGTAGAGGAATCTCGTCAATTTGCGCTTTATTGTGTATAAAAATCAAAATAATCTTGATTCGCTGGGTTTATTTAGCTAAGATAAGTCTTATGAGTAGAATGAGTTTTGATGGTAAGGGCGCAACTGTAATGATTACTGGTTGTTCTAGTGGAATTGGTAGAGCAACAGCAGAGCTTGCTAAGCGCAGTGGTTTTAAGGTTATTGGGCTTGATATTAATGCTCCAGCTGACGGCTTAGTGGATAAGTTCGTTCAAGCTGATCTTAGTTCAGGAGAGGGCATTGATAAAGCGATAAAAGATTTAAGTGCGGCGGTTCAATTTAACGACAAAGAATCTTTTTACCTTGTGAATAATGCCGGTTATCAAAATACTAAATATACAGCTTTAAATATGCCTCGCTCTGAAGAGCAAAAAATATTGCATGTTTGCCAGGAAGCGCCCTACGAGCTTTGCAGATGGTTTGTTAATAGTATTCATGCGTTAGGACGTAAGCCAGTTGATGCATCAGTAGTTAATATTGGTTCTGTGCAAGTAGTAGGCCGTGCTTATGGTCCTCAGAGTAAATATTCGGTATGCAAAACAGCAGTTCACGGTATAACTAAAACCTTCGCTCAGAATGCAGCTCAACTTGGAGTTCCAGTACGCCTCAACACTGTTCACCCGGGCACTATAGCTACTGAAGGAATGGGAGCAATTCATGATCCTGCCGTGCTGCAGCCGCTTGTAGAAACCAATCCTTTAGATAGAAGAGGGCGACCGGAAGAAGTTGCAGAAGCGATATTGACGACCCTAAACAATACGTATCTAAATATGGCTGAAATGAGCGTAACAGGTGGTGTTGAACATGGTGCTGTTGGTTTTAAGTATGCACCACAGGGCCATGCTGATGGTGATGATCCTGATGCATGGCTTCGACTTTAATCTTAGTTGCGTCATTGCGAGGAGCGTAGCGACGAAGCAATCCATTGGGCAATGATTAAGTGGATTTCAGCTTGTAATACGTCGCTCTAGCTCTACCATGTTTTTCTATGACAGCTAGTTCTATAAGATGCTTGAAATCTAGACTGCGAGTAGCTTTGGCCCTCTCAGTGAGACTAGCGTAGAGCTTGTCATTAATATAGCTGTGCTTCTCTATGTATTTAATTATGGCTTTGTGGTGATTAGCGAGGCTAGTCTCTGGACTAATAGTTATGCGAGCCAGTTCTTTAGTTACGCGCAGCAGTTCATCAATAATGCCACCAGTGAAATACTCTAACCATTCAGTAAAATCTATTTTGCTTTTAGTATCGTAATAATTACCGCGCAAACCTACTTGCTCGAAATATTTGCTGACGTTGCGGTTATAGTAATTTTCGAAGCTAAACAAATTAAAAGTATTAAGCCCCATACTAGCTAGAAGCTGCTTGGTAATTAACCTTGTGCTGCGCCCGTTACCATCTATAAATGGATGAATAATCACGAACTGCTTGTGGAATATACCACTTAGGATTATTGGATCAGCGGGGCTTTGATTAATATAGTCAATCAGCTCATTCATTAGAGTTTTAATATCACAGTGATCGGGCGGCCAATAGATAGTCTTGCCTGTGCGAGGATTATTCACGAACACAGGTTCTTGACGCAGCTTGCCTGTTTTAGCTTTGGGTATTAGTTTATTCATTACTAATTTCTGGATTTCTAGAATGAGGTTTAGGCTTAGTTTCTTGTGCTTTTGATTTTTAAGATGGATTAATGCTTGGTTGTAGTTGATAATTTCTTGTTCGCTGTCTCTGACACTCGCGGGTTGGGTTTTAATTATGCGTTTCACATCTGTAAGCGGTAGAGGATTGCCTTCTATAGAAGTCGAACTGTGCGCCGAAATAGCATTAGCATCTCTCTCAAGTTCGGCTAATACTGGCTTGGGGAATTCGCGATAATTAAGCTCGGTGACCAGCTCGGTGATACGCTTAATATTTGCTAGAAGCCTATCGGTGACAGTGTATCTGGGCTTAAACATATATATATTATACCCAATAAATCGTCTATTTATCGTCTATTTATTGACTGATTTTAAACTTTGCCAGCTGTAGCTGCCCAAGTCTTAATAGTAGGCACCTTCGCTTCAAGAAACTTCATAAAGCCGCCTTTGAGAATAAATTCTTTCTTCAAGGCATCAAGCTCGAATTTATAAACCTTACCGGCTGCATTTAAAGTCTGCGCTACTGCATCTATGGTAATTTCGCCTCCAGCTGCAGCAATCTCATGAATCTCAGCCTCACTGAGTTTCACTGGCACTATACCGTTGTTATAACAGTTATCCTCGAATATACGAGCGAAGCTAGCAGCTACTACAGCGGTGAACCCTCTATCTAATATTGCCCAAGCCGCGTGCTCGCGTGATGAGCCGCAACCGAAATTCTCAAGCGTGAGGATGATGCGCGCGCCATCGTGGTCAATTGCATCAAGCGGATTACTAGGTAGATCCTCGAATAAATATTTGCCAAGGCCAGTTTTGGAGATACCAGTAAGGTAACGCGCGGGGATAATCTGGTCGGTGTCTATGTTTGAAGTGAGGACTTTAAGGGTTTTGCCGGTGATTTGCATGGTTGTCCATAATATCATGTCATGTCGAGTTAGTGTGTTGCTTGAAAATACTACAACAAAATATTTACAAACAGAATTTTTCTGGCTATGTCGGCCAATTTTCAAAAACAGGCTTGGCAGTAGAGGGATAATTAGTATTTTAAGGAGTGTATTCCTAAATATCCTGAATTTTAGGGAGTTTATTCCCTGAAAGACTAGGGTTCTATATGTATAGTAATTTCCGCCTGCCCGTATTTGCTGCTGATACGCTGCTCGATTTCATGGCTGAGCTGATGCGCTTCAGAGAGTGAGTCGGTGTCGAATTGTACGTGCATCTGCAAGAACTTAATATCGTGGACATGACGAGATTTAAGATCAGTAAAACCGCGCACCTTAGGCATATCAGCGATTACTGAGCGCACATCGTCGGCGCTTAACCAAGCTTCATCGACAAGTATAGGTATAGTCTTCTGTAGTATTTGCCAGCCGCTGCGCATAATCACTAGTGCTACTACTATGCCTAATATAGGATCGAGAATATAGTAGCCCTTAACTATGAAATAGGTGCTAGCAAGAATACAGATGGTGACTAATATATCTGAAAAAGTATGCTCAGCATCAGCAAGTAAGAGTTGACTATTGTAACGAAGAGCGGCACGCTTCTCATAGAGCCAGACCCCAATATTCACCACTAGGGTAGCACTGAGCATGGCTATCACTAACCAATCTATATGCGGCAGCTCTGCTGGGTGCATAAATCTATCTATAGATTGTTGAATAAGTTCGAAAGAAGCAATAGCAAGGAAACCCACTACAGCAAGTGCCCCTAGGGTCTCAAATTTACTATGTCCGTAGGGATGCTCCTCATCGGGCGGTTCAGCGGCGATCGCTATCATCACTAGCGCAATAATATTATTTAAGCCATCTACACCAGAATGTACCGCGTCACCAATAATGCTCAGTGAGCCAGCTTTATAACCCAACCAAGCCTTAATTAAGACGACAAGAATGTTTAGCCAGAGAATAACATAGAGCACCCTATTAACTGCTTTAGGGTTATAAGGACTGGGTGCTGCTTGATGCAAATTAATTACCTACGCCGTTAATTACTAGCGCTACTAGGCTGCTAAGTTCTGACATTTTGAAGAGCCCGAAATAAACTAGTGCAATAACACAGAGTACTACAGCTAGATGTGCCCATTTGCTTGCCGCTTTTTCTGGGTCACAAGCTTCTTTAGAGAAGCAGTTCTTGATAGCAGTAAGCGGGCAACAGCAAATCTCTTCAGCGTTAAGTGATTTAACAGCATTAGATGGCGCATCTACTATCATGATTTTAGCTAGGTAAGAATAATAGAATAGAGCTATCACTGAACCGATTAGACCTACTACCGCAAGTACTTGTCCGTACCAGAGCCCAGAGCTAAATGCTGTAGCGAATAAGAAGAATTTAGCAATAAACGCTGCTGGCACGAATGGCAGACCCGCCAAATTCAATAGGCATAAGCTAAACGCGAGTGTGGTGACAGGACGCTTAGTTATTAGTCCCGCGTAATCATAAATATTATCGCTGTTAAGTTCAGACTCAGCTAAGATTGCTGCCATAAAAGCACCCGTGTTCATAATGGCGTAGATAGTTAAGTAGATTACCATTGATTTGATGCTATCTGGTTGCAAAACTACTAAACCTATAAGCAAGTAACCAGCTTGTGCGATAGAAGAGTAGGCAAGTAAACGCTTGATAGATCCGCGCGAGATCATCTGTGTCACACCAACATAGTTACCGATAATAATAGAGAGTAATGCGACTACAGCAAGCAAGATAGTGCTGATGTCAGAAGTGAATACAGTAGCGAACAATCTTATAGCAAGAGCGAGTGCTCCAGTTTTTGATACAACAGATAGGAAGGCGGTAGTATTAGTCGGTGCGCCAGTATAAACATCAGGTGACCAATTATGGAAGGGAGCCGCCGCCAGCTTAAAAGCCACAGAAGCCACTAATAATGCGGCTATTAGCGCTTCAAGCCCGAAACTAAGCCCTTCACCAAGTGCAGTGAGACGATGGTGTACAACTGTAAAATTAGTCGCCCCAGTGAGTCCATAAATAAATGCTATAGCAAGTAAGAGCATGCCAGTAGCAGCAGCAGAGCTGAGTAAGTATTTAATGCCAGCTTCATTAGATTTTTGGCTTAATCTAGCGTAAGCAGCAAGCAATATACTACTTAGACCAAGAGTCTCAAGTGCGACGAAGAACAATAAGAAATCATTAGCACCAGTAAGGAATGCTGCGCCAAGAGTAGCACTTAATAATATTGGATAATATTCTGCTTGACTCTCAACAGGCTTAAGGTACTTGCCCGAGACAAGGCTAATAACGAAAGTTACTGAATAAATAATGGCGCGGAAATACACTGATAAAGTATCAGAGCAAAACGAATTAGCGAAGATGTTTAATGGTGCTACTGGTAAGCCCTCATTTGCGAATAATAGTCTTTGGCTTACCGCCGGTAAAAGCATAAATACCGTATACCAAGCTGCAAGACCAAGCATTACTGAAGTCACAGCTGGGACGGATTTTTTGCCCTCTGGGTGCAGACTCATTAATATGGTCAGTATTATGCCGACTAAGACGAATAGTTCTGGCATCAAAATCTCTCTAACTAATATCCAATTCATATAATTTTGCTTTTTATTGACTTATTGCGGCATTTCTACAACAAGCCCACTTTAGATTGTAAGATAAAGCTAGGTATCCAGCAAGTAATGGCCAAATCCCAGCTAAGCACCAGTACTGAACTATTGCAGCTAATTAGCGATATTTCTGCCTTGACTGATGTTGACGCGATTATAGATAAGGTTCTTAGCCGCTTGCAAGAACTCTATTCGCTGAAGACGATATTGAGTGCTGAAGCTGAGGGTGAGTTGGCATTGCCGCTCAAACTCAGAGATACTACTTGTGCGTATATCTGTCTTGGTTGCGAAGTACCCTCACGGGGCAAACGCATGGGGATTGCCACGGCTACTTCGTCGCCTCGCAATGACAAAGCGTCCGCTGCGCGGGCTCGCAATGACCGAGCTGAACTAGAGCTATTTATGCAATTGGTTTCCCAGCGCATTGACCAATTGCAGTTGACTATGGATTTAAGCGCGAGTAATGAGAGATTACTTGAACAGAGCAAATATATGTCACAGATATTCAGTACTGTTTCGCATGAATTGCGCACACCGCTTACTAATGTCATTGGTTTTAGCGAGTTGATGCTTGCCCGTGAGCTGGATGCTAAAACTCAGCAGCAGTACCTCAGTGAGGTTGCTCGCTCAGCGCGCAGGTTATCGACACTGATTAATGATTTTTTGGATCTCTCGAGGGTTGAAGCGAATGGCTGTATTAGGCTTGATGAACGTGAGCCTGCTGATATAGATTGGATTGCTGAGCGTGCTTGGAAGGATCTTAACAGCGAGCTAATACTAAGTCATAAGCCTGCAGAAATAGAATGGCAGATCGCTAAGGGTTTGCCTAAATTACTTGTTGACAGTGACGCTATGGTGCGTGTTTTTATTAATTTATTCTCTAATGCGCTTAAGTATGGTGCTGGTTCTAGGATTAGCTGCCAGATAGCCGTTACAAAAGACCTGGTTCAGGTTAAAGTAGAAGATAGAGGCATTGGCATACCGCAAGATATGCTTACTGCTGTGTTTGATCGTTTTGTCCGGGTGGACAACGGTGTGACACGTGAAACTGGTGGAACTGGGCTTGGGCTTTGGATTTGCCAGCAAATAATTGAAGCGCATGGAGGCAAAATCTGGGCTGAAAGTAAAGTTAATCAAGGTACCAGTGTTTACTTTAATTTGCCTTATATAAAATGAGAACTTTAGTACTATGTTTATTAATCACTTTTAGCCTCGGCGCTGAAGCGGCGCTATTCGCGCCAGCAGATCAAGCGCTTGATCTTGGCATTGTTAACGGGCAGCATATGTGGCAGGTTGGCACTAAGCTTGAAGTGGTAGAACAGAAGTTTCGTAAACATTACTATGAATTAGTTGATGCCAATATTAAACCAGCCGAAGACGAGTTCTATGTTAATAGTATTTATGACGTTAATAACAAAATCCCCAAGGCTTTAGTAAAACGCTCCACCAATCAGCGCAGTGGTGAAGTGTTTAATTCTTCTGTCGAGTTTGGGCTAGGTGATCTTCTAGCTGATGATTTGGTGATAGATGAAATAGTAGTGCGCCCGCGCAAATATATAGTAGTGCGCAGGATCTCCACTGCTGAGCAGTATTATCTGAGAGTTAGCTATGGGCTTAGTAAGTCGAGGCTAATACCGAAGCGGGATTAGAATAAAGTTATAACATCTTCAAGTTACTCTAGTGGCATAATGCTCTTAGTGCTTTTATTTAGGCTTTTATTGCTTTTAGTTTTTTTGCAGCCCTGCCACGCGGCCAATATTCTATCAGCCTGCGATGGTGTTTGCAGTAGTTCTAGTACTTATTTTCCTTGTTATTCATTGACCAATGGTACAGCGACAGTGCCATACCGGGTAGATCAAGGTGTCTTAGGCGATCTCAGTAGTAGTCAAGCCACTCAAGCTGTCGATGACATGCTGGCTATGTGGGAGACAGTGGCGGCATTAGACTTTTCTAAGCAAGGTACGCTTGATACGGATGTTAATTTTAATAATTTTAATGACTATCTTGAGCCAAGTTCACCACTTGGTTATAGTCCGATTATTTTTGATAATACTGGTCAGATAGTAGAAGTTTATTTCGGTACTGGCTCCAAAACCAATATACTTGGTTTTGCTTCCTCGGTGTTTTTTAATCAGAATAGCTCAACGGGTGTGATTAATTCTATTGCCGAGTCACATTCACTTTATAATGGCTATCTCTATACTGATGCTAATCGTAGAGACTTAACTGGTGTCGATGAAGTACTTAATGAATTTAAAACCACGATACTGCATGAGTTTGGGCATATGGTTGGCGTAGATCATACTCAAGGTGGTTTTATTGATGAATACAACAATGACACTGCTGATCTGGATACTTTTCCAGTAATGTTCCCTATCGCAGCAAACTCTCAGATAGAGTTGCATCGTGACGACATAGTCGCGATCAGTATGTGTTATCCCAAGACTACCATCACGACTGACAAAGGCACTATTAATGGCCATCTAACCAAAAACGGCAAAAATGTCAAAGCTGGGAATATCGTTGTTTATAATGTTGGTAGCAGTGCTGAAGAAGTAGTCTCTACCGCTTCCGATGCTGATGCTCAAGCTACTGGTGAGTTTCGTTTTCCTTACTTAAGTGCTGGTGATTATATAGTTAAAGCTGAGCGAATAGACTCGGGATTTACTGGTGGTTCCAGTGTTGGTATCCATAGTCCAGTATCTGGAACTCTTTTTAGCACAGGGTTCTATATGGGTGATGCTGTCACACCACTACTTAGTACTAACCTTGCTGATGGCATTGCTTCGGCACAGCGTATCACCGTTACTGCGGGCAGCACTACTAATATAGCGTTTGAGCTTAGTCCTAATGCTACCGTTGATCCTAATGCAACTTTTAGTCTTGCTGGTAAGGCTGTAAACACAGCTATTAAAGCCAATTTTTTCCGCCGCAAATCTGTAGCACTTAAAATCACTAAAGTGGGTAAAGGAAAACGCAGATTAACTCTTGTTGCTGATGAGCCTAGTTTAGTTACTTTTGTACCTAGTACTGTAACAATACCGGCTAAGATGAATTCACGCGTTATTACAGTTAAGATTGCTTCCTATCTAGATTTATTGAGTACTTATCCAGATTTTGATAGTAGTGGTGCTGAGATCGGTTTTACTGTAGAGGATCTTGATACTGGTTACACTGATAATGGTAATGTTTTGACGCTGTATTAGCTCAAGCCTCGAGTTATAACAATATTATAATAAGGTATGAATATTGCGCATAGTGGTAAGCGCAATATCGTGCCGCTGGGCACGATTTTGCTATACTATTATATATAGACGTATTCTTATGAGTCTAGGGAGCACGCAACCTATTAACTTATCTAGTCCTGATATATTTGGCTATCGCGGCCAAACTAATCAGGGCATGAATGTTTTTGGCCTTAGCCAGCCTCAGACTATACCTACTAATACAGCTCTTGCTACCAGTCCAGCTCGGACTACTCAGTTGCATTTCCCTGATAGTACTCTTAATCCAACTAATGCTGAGAATAGGGTTTTGTTATTCGATATAGATGAGACTCTTGCTGCGCGCGTAACTAAATCTGATAAGAAGAAACTAGAAAAAGCAGGCTATACAGTGCATGAGATGGGACCTGATGCAAATGGTCATGTTGACGAGTTCCCTTATTTCGTTGAACGTCCTGGAGCTAAAGAATTATTGCGTTCCCTGATTAATCAAGGTTTTGTACCAGTAGCCTCCACACGTAATTTACCGCATCACGTGGATACTGTTATTAAAAAGCTTGGTTTTGGTGATTTATTATTTCATTATTTTGATAGATATGATTTGAATAGTAAGGATAATTTTAATTTCAAAAAATACCCTAATCATGCTAATAATATAGGTTGGTGGGCTAGGGTCACTGACTGGCTTTCACGCAATACTGTGGGCTGGTTTTCTGATGCTATTCGTTGGCTTAAATCCTTGTTCAATAAGCAGGAAGCTCATCGTAATACCGCAGAAGGTACTATGAATAAATATCCTCCTCACCTTTGCGGAGCTAGGGTTTTATTTGATGACAAGTCTGAGAATACTAAGCATGCTCAGCGCTCTGGTGACTGGGTGCACGTGCAGATACAGCCGTTTCAGGGTAGTGTAGATGGTGTCAGAGCTTCTGAGCAGCGTGATGCAAGTGGTAGATATGCGTGGTGGAAAGAATTTCTTGATAGCACTAATGTACTGAAGAGCCAAGGTTGGCAAGCTCTATTCAAAACTACTTACAAAAAAGAACCAAAAACTACTAAAGTAGAAGTTTGCCCTGAGTTCAATGATAAATTATCCAAAACATTTGGTTTTACAGTCTAAGCCATCTCAGCACTACGCTTAGCTGCTGCATGAATAGCGGCTTTCAGTAACTGCTTCACTCCAGCATTATCCATACTTGTGATAGCTGCATGGGTAGTACCGTTGGGGCTAGTCACCTGCTTGCGCAGAGAGCGGGCGCTATCAGTAATCTTATTAATTACTGGTTCAGCCGCGCAGCTATGCTGCATGTGATTGTAAGCAAGAAAGCCTGAACCGTAAGCTGTAGCGATAGAAAGTTTCTCAGCGTCACTTGCCGTAAGCCCAAGTTCAATTCCGGCTTCAGTCATCGCTTCTATCAGATAGAAAATATAAGCTGGTCCCGAGCCAGAAACAGCAGTCACCGCGTCAAGCTTGCTTTCGTCCATCACTAGTGCGATACCCAACGACTCGAACATGCGCATAGTGCGATCTAAGTCTTGGTGTTTGACTCTGGCGTTAGGAGCGAGCACTGAAGCCCCGCGCTGCACTTGCGCTGGAGTGTTAGGCATCACGCGAATAATAGGATTAAGCGGGAAAAATTCTTCGTAAGTCGCAAGCTTAACTCCAGCAGCGATAGAGACTATTACTGTAGTTGCGGCGCTTTCAGTGATATTTTTGCAACTAAGTTCAGAGAGTAGCGACTTCATGTCCTTGGGTTTCACTGCGATTAATAATGTTTCAAGCTGACCTTTTTGAGTGTTTGTTGCTAGGTTTTTAAGCTCAGTAGTGGTTTGGTAACCTTTTTGTTTAAGCTGATCTAGTCTTTCAGTGACAGTATCGCAAAGCAAAATCTCGCCAGCTTTATATAACTGTGCTTGGACTAACCCTAGCGCGATTGCTGAGCCCATGGCACCGGCGCCGATTATTGCTAGTCGAGTGTTTGTCATCCTGAGCGAAGCGAAGGATCCCTGTGCTGTTACAGCAACTCAATTTTAGCAGAGCAATTACACTGTGTGTGATGGTATGGGGATCCTTCGCACTACGTGCTCAGGATGACGTGATTACTACACTGTCGCGAGCTGCTTAGTATCAACAATAGTTTTACCAGCAAGCGCATTAGCGTAGTTCTTCTCTACTTGCGCCCAGTTAACTAATTTGTAGAATGTTTCCATCCAATCAGCACGTTTGTTTTGGTGCTCTAGGTAGTAGGCATGCTCCCAAACATCAGCAGTAAGAATAGGCTTACGATTAGAGTTCATTAGACAGTTGTCTTGGTTCGCTGACTTCTCTATATTCAGCGTGCCATCAGGATTGAGAGTGAGCCAAGCCCAGCCGCTGCCGAATTGAGTTAGACCGGCGTTGCTGAATTCTTTTTTGAAGTTAGCGAAATCGCCCCACTTAGCTTTGATTTGTTCAGCCACTTTGCCAGTAGGTTCGCCGCCAGCATTAGGTCCCATGATTTGCCAGAATAGTGAGTGGTTGTAATGACCGCCACCATTATTGATAATTGGTTGACGTTTCTCAGCAGCTATATCATTAACTTTAGTCATAAGCTCCTCGATAGCAAGGTTCTCAAAACCAGTGCCAGCAAGAGCGTTATTAAGATTAGTTACGTAAGTTTGGTGGTGCTTGCCGTAGTGAAACTCCATGGTAGAACCCAGATAGTTGGGCTCAAGAGCTTTAAGGTCGTAAGGTAGTTTTGGTAATTCGTGTGTCATTTGTTTTCTCCTTGATTGCGGCGCCTATAGGCACCTTAAAAATAAAAGGGCCCGCAAACGCAGGCCCCGATTAGTTTATATGCTTAGCGCGTGCAAGTTGCTGGCTCTTTGAAGAACTCCTTGAGTCCGGCTTCATTAGGCTTCATGCCTTTGTCGCCTTTAGTCCAGTTCGCTGGGCAAACTTCACCATTCTTCTCGAAGAATTGAAGTGCTTCAACCATACGAACAGCTTCGTCAACGTTACGTCCAAGTGGAAGGTTGTTCACTACTTGGTGTTGAACGATACCGTTTTTGTCGATAAGGAATAATCCTCTAAACGCGATTCCAGCATCTGTGAAAAGAACGTCATACGCTTGAGAAATTTCTTTCTTAAGGTCAGCAACTACTGGGTAAGTTACGCCTTGGATGCCGCCTTGCGCCTTAGGTGTGGTTAACCATGCGAAGTGCGAGAATTTAGAATCCACTGACACGCCGATAACTTCTGTATCTAGGTCGTTGAAGGTTTTAAGTTGGTCTTGAAACGCATGCAACTCAGTCGGGCAGACGAAAGTAAAATCTAAAGGATAAAAGAAAAGTACTACGTACTTCTTGCCTTTATATGAGCTAAGCGTAACTTGCTTAAACTCGGTGCCGTTAACTACAGCGTCTGCTGTGAAATCTGGTGCTTGTTTTCCTACTAATACTGCCATTGAATAATCTCCTTGTTTGCTAATGATTATAGCGAGCCAGAAGCTTAGAGCCGAGTTGAATATATGAATAAATCCTCAAGATTGAACAGCTATACGTATTGATGATTTATGCGGCGAGTGCTTGTTTTACTGCATTGTCTCGGTTAGCTTGACGCACTAAAAAGATATTTTTTACAACCTTATCAGCGCAGGGACTTTCTTTTAATACTGGCTCTAATTGTTCATAAATCATTTTGCGTACCTCTTCTGATAGAGGTTCTATTATCTCAGATACTGAATTTACTAGGGCTCTAGTCTTGAAACAGTTCGCAGATAGACCTTGATAGAAAAGAGGAGAATCAGAACCTACAAAACTA
>JAYVUR010000081.1:0-5584 GCA_043787715.1 Candidatus Melainabacteria bacterium | reverse complement strand
GCTTAAATGTTTGCGAATAGTTTCAACCGCTTCTTGGTCGTGCACGTTAGTTCTTGTAAAACCATCTAGCCAAGAGTAAATTACTTGTTCTTGTAGCTTTAGATCATCAGCTTTTACTATTTGTTGTATTGCGTCCAAGTTGATGCCATTGGCTTGAGCAGATCGGTTTAGTAAATTAATTATTCCTGACATTTTTAATTCCTTTGCGAGTCGCCGCCACCTAAAAATCCATTAATACCCATATTTGAGATTTGTCCGAAGAAAGTAAACGCGCTTTGGGTAAGTCCAGAGAGCTTAGGTCCAATAACCGGCACGTAAAAGATTAGTTTTGCAATAAGTGGCAGCGCTATTAGTGTTAGTGTGATGCCGGCTTTGCCACTAAGTAGTTTTTGCATCTTGTTGAGGAAATTATTGCTATCTTTCGCGTGCTCTTCAGGGCTTCTTGCAGTTTTGATTTGTCCTTGCAACCAAGCGATATCATCCTTGCATACTCCTTGTTCTAGAACTCTTGTGAATGCTTGTTGCAATTTAAGTTGAGCTGATTTTATAGCTAATTCTTTAGCGCTGTTGCTATGTCCCAGACCGTCTATATTTTTCAGCTCAGCTTTATATGCAGTTATTGCTTGGTCTAGACCTTTAACTAGTTGTCTTTGTGCTTTGTTGACATCTGCTTCTGTCGTACCAGCGGGTCTGTCTTGAAGTTGAGCGGCGCTGGCAGTAACTGCTTTGTTGTAAGCAGATCTGATATTTGGATTATGTTTGATTTGTCCAGCACAAATCTCGCTAATATCATTGTTTAGTATTTGTTTGAAGTCTTTGCTTGCTTGGAATAGTGCTTGCCGAGCACAAGGACTAAGCGCCTTGTATTTGTCTTTTATTGCTTTATGGTCTTTGTCGTCTTTGATTAATGTTTGGAATTGTTTGATTTCAGTACAGAGAGTTTCGGCGCTTGATATATTCTGAGTGGGTAGTGCAGCAGTTGGTGCGCTGAAGATTGCTGCAACAGTCTCTGGGGTTAAAGATCCTTTACTTAGTTGCTCAGAGAGGTTCCCAAATAGTTGTTTTATGGTATGGTGACAGGCGTCTTCAAGGTTTTCGTTAAGCACTATTGTGTGGTTCTCGGTAATTGTGACTGGAGTCTTGGCGTCGGCATTAGCAGCCGCGTTACTATTAGTATTTTTTGCAGCTGGGGCTTTAGTGCTGGCGCCAGCAGTAGCCTCTGTGTCCGGAGCTTGATCTTTGGTTGGGTCTTTGATTTCTTTTAGTAGTTCAGCCATTTGACCCGCTTCGAATCCAGCTTGTGTTAGCGTTTCTTTGATTTTTAAGTAGAAATCCTTGTTAGTTTCTAGCAAAACCTTAATATCTTCTATGTAAAGCCGAGTGGTTGCTGTGATGTCTGAAGTTTTTGCTCTTAGCAGATCCAAGAACTCTAATGTTGTTCCTGGCGGAGTACTTACTTCTCTACCTGTATTTGTAAGCGAGTCACCTAAAGCTTCTAAGGATTTGCCTGCTCTGCTGGCGACGGCATTACTTGAAGGAGTAGCTCTTTGAGCTGACCCTAATTTTTCAAGTAATTGATTTACTGCGATCACCTAAATTACCTCTACACCTATACATATATACAAATCCCCCTCCAACCCCTTTTTGACAGCAAAAGGCCATAAAATACCAATAATATTATAATAAAGTAATAATTACGCTAAAACCATATGCACTAGGGGGCAATATGGACAGTCAGGGGACTCAGTACGAGAATTTAAAATTTAGGGCAGAGTTAGTAAAGAATATGGGCTTTGCGGCCGGAACACCGTTCGGGTTAATTGTTATGGATTTAGTGATGGAAGGTTTGGAGTTTAACGGGCTGCTACCCATTAAAGTTTTAGTTGCATACTTGAGCTTTATTACAAGCAGTTTTTTACTGAGCCAAAGCCACGTTATAATCGAGGATAGAGAATGGCGCCTAGAACGCAATAGCAGGAGGACAAGTGAATGAATGAGATGATTTTGGAATATGCTTTAATAGTGGTTTTTTTTGGAATGTTTTTTATTGGCATTCTGAGATTGGCTAAGAAAGTTATCGGAGACGAACCCTTGCATCGCCTAGATCAGAATTAAGATATAGAGTAATTGAACTTTTTCGTTTTAAGGACTAAGCAATCCCCAAATATTTGTGCCCCTGCAAACCCAGCCTAACCTTGTCAGGCAGCTGCTTGCATAGTTCTAGCACTAAGTTCTTATTCGTCTCGAAATCAAACCAATCTGGCACTAGATATACTGGTCGCCCAGCAGCACGCGGCAGAATCACTTCGCGCAGATACTCAGTAGCTTGCGCACCCGAGATAACGAACTTAATCTCTGAAGCTGCTTGCCAGATCTCATCTGAGATTGAGCTGACGCAGTTGCCACTAGCAACAGCACGGGCAGAATAAATTTCTTTGGGGCTAAGAGTGATCCAGATGTCATTGCGGACACTGGGGGATCCTTCGCTTCGCTCAGGATGACGATTGCAGAGGACGCTTGTATAATCCCCGGTTCCTGAAGTTTCTATCGCTACTGCGTAACTCTCTCGCGTCAGTAGATCTAATAATTCACTAAGATCCTGTTCGCAAGGTTCGCCACCGGTGATAGTTACGGTTTTAAGTAGAGGGTTAATACGCTGAAACTCATTTAGAATCTCGCTAGTACCTAGTTCATGCCCGCCATCGCGGCGCCAGGTTTTTTTCTCGTCACAGAAATAACAGCCGACTGAGCAGCCCTGCAAGCGCAAGAAAAAACAAGGTCTGCCAGCACGGCTGCCTTCACCTTGAATGCTTTCGAAGATTTCGTTAACTAGGATCACGACTGCTTATTGTAGCTTAGGCTGCCATGACGAAGCGCTCAGCAAGCGGATCCTTGAGTCCAGCCTGCTCGAAGGCTCTAGCTCTAAGATGACAAGCGTGGCATTTGCCGCAACTCGGCACCTCGCCAGCGTAACAGCTATGTGAGTAAGCTAGCGCTTCGAAACACTCGCGCACGAGACTAGGCTGCCCTATGACTTTGCGGAAATCATGACTTGCCACGAATAATTTACGCTCTTGAATATGGGAGACAGTGCGGAAGCCCGAACGAGCGAATAATAATTCTTCGCGCTTGTTAAGATGCATCAGTGGTGTGTGCAGTTGCATGCGATCACTATAGATTCTGCCGCCTCTATGACCGAAGAGAGCTAGATTGATTGTCTCTTGCATAGAGTGCACGAAAGCTTGCCGGCAATCATAGTAACCACCATAATCAGCTTCACAGACACCGGTAACTAGATCTAGTGCACCAAGCTCGTAGGCGATATTGGCAGCGATAGTGAAGAACAGCATATTGCGTGCTGGCACGAATGTGGGTTGTAGTCCTTGGCTGAAATTAGCAATACTGCTATGCTGCTCCAGTGAAGAATCGCTCACTAGTGGACTAGAGCTGCTTAGTATCCCGGGGATTTCTACTAGTTTCCATGATATCTCAGCTAGTTCAGCAATCTTGCGCGCAGACTCGATTTCAGCTGAGTGGCGCTGATCATAATCGAAAGTCACAGCGCTAACATTCTCTCTACCAAATTCTTTAATCGCCCAGTAGAGACAGACGGTGCTATCCATGCCGCCAGAAAATATTACTAGGGCTTTACGTTCTTGTTCATATTTGAATTTACTCACGATCAGATCCTTTTAGTAATTCTTGCCCCAATTTCCTATCACCCAGTTCGACAGAGGGTTTGATGCTTATGCCACCGCGTGCACTGAAGTCACCATAGACGCGTAGATATTTAGCATTAAGAGCTGACTGCAGATCGCGTGCGATTTTATTCACTACATACTCGTGGAATATGCCGTAGTTGCGATACGCGAAGAGATATAGTTTTAGCGCCTTAGATTCGATTAATTGTGCTGCTGGTACATAGCTAATATAGATGCGGGCGAAATCCGGTTGTCCTGTCTTGGGGCAGAGGCAGGTAAACTCTGGGCAATCCAGCTCTATTAGATAGTCATGCTCGGTCCATTGATTAGTTATAGTTTCAAGTTTGGCCTCGTCAGGGTCTTGCGGATAGTCAGTATGACTATTACCCAATAGAGTTAAATCCGCCAAAAGCTCTTGATTATTGTTGTTCACGCTTTGCATCATCTTAGCAAACAGATTGTTCTTGTTGCAAGGCTTAGATTTTGCACTCGTGGCTGGAAGCGCAAAACCGTGACGTCGGTCACGGTTTTGCTATCTTAATCAATTTCGCAAACTTAGCATCTATCAGCTTCTTACCAGTAGGCGCAGGGAATTCTATATTATAAAGAGCCTTATCACCGCTACCTAAGACTTGAATTATCGGTCCATCACCGAACTTGGGATGACGCATAGTGTCACCGACTTCATAGAGGACGCTCGCCACTTGGCGTTGAGGCTCGCGCTTAATAGATAGTTCACGCTGGCTGATTTGATTATTAAGTCTTGAGCGCGGAGAGCTTAATTGTTTATTGAAACCAACTACTGGCTCGCTGTCATCGTAATAGACCTCGTCTCTACCGCTAGAACGCTCATTGCTGCGAGATTGACCGTAGTAGCCGCTGAGCAGCTCGCGCGGAGCTTCTTCCAGAAAACGACTTGGGATAGTGTAGTCAGATTGTCCGAATATTCTACGTCTGCGCGCATGAGTTAGGAATAGCTTCTCCTTAGCGCGGGTGACACCTACATACATCAGTCGGCGCTCTTCTTCGAGTTGTCCGCCAGCTTTATCATCAAGGCTGCGTTGATGCGGAAATATCCCATCTTCCATACCAGCTAGGAACACCACCGGGAATTCTAGTCCCTTAGCTGCATGCAGGGTCATTAGGGTAACGCTCATGCGTTCGTTTTTGTTCTTGGTTTTATCATTCTCGCCTAGCAGGCTAATCTCTGCTAGGAAAGCTCCGAGCGTAGCATCTTCAGCATTAAGCTGGAAGTCAGTGCCGACACCGATTAACTCGTGGATATTTTCTAGCCGCGATTCAGATTCTGCGTCTGATGATGATCGCAACATTTCCATATAGCCAGTTTGGTGTACTATCTGGTCGATAAGATCACCGATGCCTGTTGATCTCTCGGCAAGGCGCAAGGCTTCTATTAGTTGAGTGAAATCCCGAATCTTCTTAGTAGCAGAATCACCAAGATCGGGGACGTCATCGATCTCTAGCATGCAGCGATATAGTGAGTAACCGTGCTGTCCAGCATATTCTTCTATCTTGCTTACTGTGGTTGCACCAATACCACGGCGCGGCTCATTAATAACGCGTTTGATACTTTGCCCGTCGCTGGGGTTGTGTAAGACCTTCAAGTAAGAGACTATGTCTTTGATTTCTTTACGTTCATAGAATTTGAAACCGCCCACTATTACATAGGGCATGTTTTTGCGCAGTAGAGCTTCTTCTAGTACTCGTGATTGGACGTTGGTTCGGTACAACACCGCGAACTCTGATAACCTCGCGCCAGCTGCTACTCGTCGCTGTATCTCAGAGACTATATACTGCGCTTCTTCTAACTCATCTTGCGCCTCAAAAACACCGATCTTGTCGCCTGCTGATTTAGTGGCGAT
>JAYVUR010000080.1:0-3144 GCA_043787715.1 Candidatus Melainabacteria bacterium | reverse complement strand
CAGCCCTGGTTAACGATGTTCGACACCATCTTTTAGTATTGGCTTAAAAATCTAAGTCACAATATTATTCTTCAATATTAAGCCAGACAGTAATATCATTGAGGATTTCAAAGCTATATATATTTGTTGCTGAAAACTAGCGATGACTTCATCAAGAGTATGCTCTACTAGCCCAGTACAACATAATGCGGTTCTACTAATTGCTACAAATAAATCTAGGTACGTACCATCTTCATACTCTACTGTGTACCAAAATTCATAACCATCCTGCCCTCTTGGTGCTGCATCTTTAACATGTTGGACTTTACTTATTCTTGATTTCAAGCTAGTGCATCTTTTAGTAATACTAAATTACCTTAAATGAACAACTTTATTAGTGAACTTGAAGCATCGCGGTACAACTGGGCTTTAATTAGTTAGAGGAGTGAACGCGGCATGACAACATTGGAAGATAATACGAAGATTCGAAGAACGTTAATTCTTAGTCAAAAGGCTCTAAACCAAGCCAATTTATTAAAGGATGTCTACGGGATCAGCCTATCAGCACTTGTTCGAATCTTAGTCGGGGAGAAGTATGAAACTAAGATAGGCAAATAATTAGTAAGTAGTCAGGATGCAAGTACGTTGATGGCAAAGAGTTTTAGCCATAACGGAAAAACACGCCTAAATGGGAAGGATTAAGGAATTTTTGTTACCAGAAGAAGCTTATAAAGAATATATCGAGTTGATCTTCAGTGAGTACGGCGATAAGCCGACTATCAACGAGATTAAGGTGCAAGCAGAAAGCTTAGTGAAGCTCATGAGGGTAATGAAGATACAGGCTCAATCAAAACAGAAGGAGGAAAAAAAATGAGCATAACTAGAGAAGAGACGGACAGAAAGATCGCGTTATATTCTATTGGAACCGCAAAGATGGATTTTGCAGCTTTGCCACGCCCTTTTAAAGCTTTTGTAGATTGGGCTTCAGGTTCAACTTTTGGACCAGACGAATTTATTTTAGTTGGGTTTTTAGGTGCCATCGCTGCCTTGATGAAAAACAGTATTATTCTGGATCACCCTACTGGAAAAATTAAGCCTCATCTATGGATTGCTTGTATTGCTCCCTCTTCGAAAGGTAAAACCTCTGCTTTGAATGTAGCTGCAAGGTTTTTGTCTGAGATTGATGCACCTTTGGAGGAAAAGAATCGAAAAGCATTAAAGCAGTATCAAATTGAAAAGAAGCGTTTTGATAAAGAAGTGTTAAAAACGAACTCTGAAGTTACCGCAGAGGAGGAGCCTCAGCGCCCAAAGTGTAAAAGCTTTTTAAAACCAACGATAACAAGTCTTCAACGGCTGATGGAACAGCTTGCTCTTGATGATCCAACGGGGATCATTTATGTCCCATCTGAGCTGTCTATCATATTGTCTGACTGGAAGCAGGATCGCAACGAGGGGGTTGCACATTTCTTCATGTCCTTGTTTGATAGCCCACCTATTTTACCTATGTCTAGCTACAAAAATGCTCCAGAATTACCTCCGATCAAAAATCCGAGTGTCAGTATAATAGGTGCGACTACTATTACGTCTTTCTTTCAGAGAATGTCAGCAGAAGATTTAGTCTCTGGTAATTTGCAGAGATGGCTGATAGCTACTACTCAATCCCAGAAAATTAAGCAGGCTTGGCCTGAAAGGCGCTCAGAAGAGGGTAAGAAGCGCTTCTGGTGCTTCTTTAATGAGCTTAACAGGCTAAGTGACCAGAGTGATAAACAACTGTTTAATTTATCGGAAGAAGCACTTGCTTATTGGAAACAAATATACCCTGACCTTAATAAAAGCTTTTATACGGCTCAATTAGAAGATCATATACTTAGCTCACTAGATAGGGTCAATGATACTTATATATTGAAATTCGCACTGATCATAGATGTTAGTAAGCAGGTTAATGAGAAGTTAGACGATCAAGATTATGCCTATCATCGTAGTATTAGCAAGGGAAGCCTAATAGAAGCCATTACACTGTCTGACTACTTCAAGCAAAGCTTAATAGATGTAATTCAAGAGTCCCAGAATCTATCAACCAAGCTAATGATGTCTAAGATAGTCCATCGGTTGCGTCGGTCTCATGGCTCTGTGATGACCTATCCTACGCTCAAAGAGTACGTTAATGCTTATAAGCGCAACGAATCATCTTATGACATCGCTTTGGAGCTACTGGAGGAGTGGGGAATTATTTCTATTGATATTGGGGAGAATAACTCGAACAATGGTGTGCCTTCTAAATTTATTACTCTTTTAGAAGGTTTTACAACTGTACTACTTCCATTCCAGGAGAATGATAATGTTTAGAGAGGAGGCTATTAGTGAATATATTGCATTTAGTTCATTTACTAAGAAGCCTCTAGACCTCGCAGAGGTCTGCTATATACCCTCTAAAAGATTCTATTGTGTTGTCTCTGATAGTACTGTTACTTGGTCTTCTAATAGGGTTGAATACTTTGATAAACAAGAGATTGCAGATATTTACTTAGATCTCTATGAACGATACAGTGATGTAGAGGTTCTGATTTCTAATGGTTCTAAAGTTGGAAGTAGTACAGTTGTAAAATCTCGTAGAGAAGTATTAAACATGCCAAGCCTAAGTCGATTTAGGAGGTTGCGGCAAGATGTAATAGCAATGTATCTTGAAGTGCTTGATAAGTATGCAATTGCTACGGCAGAAGGAGTCACTATTGAAGACGGTTCTACATACTCTTTGCGCGAATTGCAGCTTATGGCTCAAAGTAGCTATGGGAATATGCTTAAGCACGCAGTTATTACCACTAAAAGTTTGTTCTTAGAAGCAAAAGTAATTGTCTGACCACATATAAACTGTTATGAGACCACAAGATATAATTAACGATATGAGAAGTTTATCAATAGAGTTGAAAGATCAAGCATGTAGCTTATACCTACGAGGTGTAAGTGCTTCGCAGATAGCTGAGCAGCTTCAGATCAAATTCGCAACGATCAAAAGATGGATTGAGAGAGGCTCATGGGGTTCTATGAGAAGAGAGGTAGAGCTAGTGTCTGTCAACCCCTCGATTTAGGGAACCACTTTTTGAAACTTAATAACTACTGCTAGAGCCTGCTGTTTAGGGGATTTATATTTATCTGTATGTCGTTTAA
>JAYVUR010000079.1:0-8950 GCA_043787715.1 Candidatus Melainabacteria bacterium | reverse complement strand
GCCGTCATGAAACTTCACGCCGCGGCGCAATTTGAATTCCCACGTCAGGTCATCGACCAGACGCCACGATTCAGCCAGGCCCGCGACCGGCTTGCTGTCCGGATCCATCTTCACCAGGGTCTCGAACATGTGGTCAGAGACATTGATGTTGGAAAACAGGTTGTAGAAATGGGGATCCATTGAGTTGGGCGGTGAGCTCATCGCCAGCCGGAACTCTTGCGCCTGGGCGCTGCCCTGAGCAATGGCCAGTGCGAGCCCTGCGCCAACAGCGGCGGTCCGGATGATCTGCCGAAAAAAATTGATTGTTCTCATTACACTGGCTCCTGTCGTTGTCGCGATTCATTTCACATCGCGTAGCCTACGCGAAATTGCTTGGTAGCGGGTGGCTTCGTGAAGCTGTCTATTTCACCCGTTTCAACGCCCGCTCCACCACGTCGCGTTTGAGGGAGGGCGCGAACAACTCGATAAATTCATACGCAAAGCCGCGAAGGTAGGCACCTTTGCGAATTGCCAGGTAGGTGGTTTTCTCCGGGAAGAAGATACTTCTTGTTTTGCAGAAGTAAGAGAGCAGAGCCGTGCAACGGGTCGATCGCTTAATTGGCTATTTACTAATGAAGAGATAATTAAACATATAGATTCAGCTCAAGGTGAAGATGATAAAAGCTTCGCAGTACTTGCTCCGTTGACAGAACGCATGCAAGATAGGTTAAGCCATTAGTTATTAAATAAATTCAAATATTGCTTGTAGCCTTCCGCTTCCATCTCAGAGACCGGCACGAAGCGTAGCGCCGCAGAATTAATACAATACCTAAGCCCACTGGGTTTGGGACCATCTGGAAATAAATGCCCGAGATGAGAATCAGCGATACGCGAGCGAACTTCCACTCGTCTCATACCATGACTTATATCTTCATGCTGCTCAGTACCCTCAAGGCTTTGATAGAAAGAAGGCCAACCAGTACCAGAATCGAATTTATGCACTGAAGCGAATAGCGCTTCGCCGCTAACTATATCTACATAGATACCCTCTTCATGATGATTCCAGTATTCATTCATGAATGGTCTTTCGGTACCGTTCTCCTGAGTGACGTAGCATTGTATATCGCTAAGTCCCGCACGTTTTGCTGCTTCTATATATCTAGCCCTACCTGAACTTTCCTGGTAGCGCTTATAATGCATAGGCTGCTTGAGATAGTAATCCTGATGATACTCTTCAGCAGCGTAGAATACAGTCGCTGGCAGTATTTGTGTGGCTACGGATTTTTCCCTCTTGCTGGCTTCTTCTTGTTTGGATTTTTCAGCTATTATTCGCTGCTCTTCATCATGATAGAAAATAGCACTGAGATACTGCGAGCCTCTATCCGCGAATTGTCCGCCAGCATCAGTTGGGTCTACCTGCAACCAAAATACTTTTAGTAGATTTTCGTAGCTAACTAATTGAGGGTCATAAGTGATTTGTACCACTTCATAGTGTCCAGTCTCACCGCTGCAAATATCTTCGTAGCTGGGATTCAGTGTTTGTCCGCCTGTGTAGCCGGCTAGGACTTGCTTGACGCCAGTTAGTTGTTTAAATGGCGCGACCATGCACCAGAAACAACCGCCCCCCAATGTAGCTAGGTGGTAGTGAATTGGTCTATCTCCTCACCAAGTTTCTCTATAGATTTCGCAACTTTACCAAGCTCTTGGAAGGTAGCGATATGCACCATCGCGTCACCTTGATTTACTAGTGGCATGATAGCCAGTCCTATCATTATGCCTGCTTGCGGTGCGATTATATCTATGCGTTTGGTGTTGAAGACATCAGTGATATAACCAATACGTTCATTCGTTTTTATATCCGCGCCAAGTTTCTTCTGTGTCACGAAAATCCCACCCTGAGCGGCTCTTAGCCAGTAGCTGGATTTGGCGATAAGAGCTTTAGATTTTTTCGCTTTCTGGAAAGGCAGATCCTTAGTGGCTATCATGCCTAAATTATTCATGGTTGATAGTATGCCGCGCAAACCAACACGACTAGTTTCTTCATTGAACCTTAATGCGCGCCCGCCTTCGAATATTAATAATGGGATTGGATGCTTGGATTTGGAGATAGCTTCTCTTAAGGAACCCTCGCGAATTCTAGAATTGAGTATCACCGGCACCTCGAAGCTCTTAGCTAATCTTGCAGTTTCAGCATCATCAAGTGAGGCTCTAATCTGGGGTAGATTAGAGCGGTGCGCGCCAGCCGTGTGCAAATCAATACCATGAGTAGATTGACTTACTATCTCATCCATAATTATTTTCGCCATGCGTGAACCTAATGAACCACTGTCAGAGCCCGGGAAGCAGCGATTAAGGTCGCGACCATCAGGCAGATAACGGGTCTTACGATAGAAGCCAAAAATATTAATAACAGGAATAACAATTAAAGTACCTTTGATATTCTTTAGGCATTTTTCAGCAAGCAGCCTGCGGCAAATCTCCACACCATTAATTTCATCACCGTGCATCACTGCTGAAATGAACAAAGTCGGTCCCGGCTTCTTACCGCGAATTACTTCAACAGCAAGCCCAACAGTATTAAGGTCATAAAGTTGCCCCAAATCTATATCAACTCGTTTACGCTCACCGAGTTTGATTTCTTGACCGCCGATTATAAGTTTCTTGGTCATAGCTTTATTATATACGTCATTCTGAGCGAAGCGAAGAATCTCTATGCCATTCACTGTTGACACTTAGGACAGTAGTAACTACTACGCCCCGCCTGCTTAATTCTCTCTATCTTAGTTCTGCACTGGCTGCAAGGCTGCCCGCTACGATCATAAACTCTAAAATTATGCTGGAAATATCCCATCTCACCATCTGCTTGCCTATAATCACGCAGGCTTGAACCACCAGCTTTGATTGCAGCTTTAAGCACTTGTTTAATTGCTTTAGTCAGATTGCTACATTCTTCTAGATTTAGTTTAGAAGCTATCTTGAGCGGATGAACACCGGCTAGATAGAGAGATTCACTAGCGTAAATATTACCCACGCCCACTACTAATCCAGCATCCATAATGCAAGATTTAATATCACGCTGACGATTTTTAAGTAGTTTAGCTAGAACTGTTTCGTTGAATTGTTTTGATAAGGGTTCCACGCCAAGATTGACGAATAGTTTATCAAGATTAATTTCAGCACTATTAATAAGCGCCACCAAACCAAATCGCCTAGGGTCGTTGAGAGCCATGGTCTGACCGTTACTAAGTGTGATTACTAAGTGGTCATGTTTTTTTGCTGAGTAGTTCTTAGTTAGAGTGACTCTGCCGCTCATGCCAAGATGTATAACAAGACTCTGCTCGTCATCAAGTTCAATGATTATATATTTGGCTCGGCGTGTAATTGCAGTAATAGTTTTATTTTTAAGTTTCTCTTCGAGCTGGCGTGGCATTGCTATGCGCAGCTTAGGAGTATTGACTTTGGTGGATTTGATGCTGGCGCCGACTAGCTTGGGCTTCAGTCCTGTACAAATAGTCTCAACTTCCGGTAACTCAGGCATCAGCGCAAATCTTTTGGTCCAAACGCCATCGGCAGCAGCTCATTAATAGTTTTCACTACTATTTTAGAGGCGTCACTATTAGCCATAATCACATCTATATCATGGTCAGCTAATTGTGCGAACTCAAGTATCACTTGCCTGCAAGCGCCGCAAGGAGCGACAGGTTCAGCAACTGCAATTGGCTTGCCGCTAGCATCATGAGCAAGAGCTGTAATAGCGATAGCTACTATATTACGTTTGCCGCTAGCGTTAGCTCTTAGTATCGCCGCGCGTTCGGCGCAGATACTAAGACCATAAGAAGCATTCTCAACATTATTGCCAGTGATGATTTCACCATCACTCATTAGTAGAGCCGAAGCGACATGGAATTTAGAATAAGGTGCGTAGGATTTATCCGTGGCGGCGATGGCTGCTTTAATTAGTTTTTGGTATTCAGGTTTTAGTTCTTGCATAGTCATAGTTGGGGTTTCGTGATTAGGGAGCGGACAGCTTGGTGGCTGTGGTTTAGAGCAAGAGGCTAGGCAGATTAGTAATAGAGCTAGCGGGATTAACCTCATTGTTTATAGTATATCGTGCAGCATGGGGATTGCCACGCCCGCTTCGCGGGCTCGCAATGACGGTAATGACTGTGGGATAATTGAACTATTGGCTAATCTAGGCACTAGCATTTTTATCTCCGCTACCGACACCGACGTCGGTAAAACTTATATTAGTATTGCCCTGCTACGCGAACTAATGGCGCGCGGTTTTAAGCCTGCTTATTATAAGCCAATACAATGCGGCGAGCCTAGTGATATGGATTGTGTTAAATCAGAGCTGCCTGAACTAGCTATTTATAATACTTACTACTTAGCTTATCCAGCCGCGCCTAGTTTTGCGGCTGGTATGGGGATCCTTCGCTACGCTCAGGATGACGGTGTTTACGTTCATGAAGACAGTATTGATATTGCGCAGATCATAATGGATTTCAAAACAATCCAAGCTAAACACTCGATTGTTATAGTTGAAGGCGCTGGCGGACTTGCGGTGCCGATTACTAATAATTATTTAGTTTCTGATTTAATTAGAGATTTAGCGCTGCCACTATTACTGGTAACCAGACCGAATCTCGGCACTATTAACCACACTCTTCTTAGTCTTGAGCACGCGCGTAACAAATCAATTAACCTATTGGGTTTTTATACTAATTTCCCAGACCGTCTTGATGCCGCGCAGTTAGGTATGGGTCCTGCTGTTTATTTGCCGCATGAACTTGCAGCGCCTAGTATTATAACTAAGGCGAGCGGTGCGCGCGCCTTAGGCAATATCTCTGAAATAATTGAACAGTGTATAATTATCCCAGCCAGCTTAAAATAGAAAGCTATTCAGACCCGAGAGAGCTGGATAAAGCTGTTGCAATAGAGCTGATTGCTGAATTTAAGCAACCGGGGCTGATACTTTTGCCTGCTGGTAGAACCTTCGAGGAGATTATTTATAAACACGTAGATGAATATTTCAAAAACAGTCCGCAAGAACTTAATACAGAATTGAGACTATCTCAACTTGATGAATTGATTATCCCCGCCAAATCTTTTATCGAACTAGAAACTAATCTTAGTGCTGAGGACCCTCGCTTCTCTGTCTCCATTAGACGCAGTCTAAGTGCGATCACTGAGCGTATAGGTTTTTTCGCTATAGATACTGATGATTTGCGCAGTTATCAGGCTGAGATCTATAGAGATGGCGGTCCACGCCGCATTTATATGGGGCTTGGTGCTGATCCTAATATCGCTCACATAGCTTTTATTGCAGAGGGCGGCTATCTTAATTCAGAGATTGCTAAAGTTCCACTTCAAGGTTTTGATGTGCGTAGTAGTTATCGCTATCAGGGCAAAACTATACGTGAAGCAGTAACTATAGGTACCGATTTATTTAGGGATACTAATGCTGAATTGATAGTAGTAGCTAAAGGTGCAGCTAAACAAGCTTCACTAAGACGGGCTTGCGAAGATCCAGATACTGGGCTTGGTTATTTAATTGCTAATCATAGTGATAGATTACGCATTATTGCCGATGCGGCGGCTATTTAGCTAACGCCGCAGTCAGTACCTCATATCCATCATTAGTGACTAGCACATCATCTTCAATGCGAATGCCAATACCTTTTTCGCGTACATAGATACCGGGTTCTACAGTAGTGACCATGCCCGGTATATAGATAGTATCCCTGTCGCGTACCCTATCAATACCCCTATCGTGCACATCTAGACCTAGTGAGTGACCAGTGCCGTGCATATAATATTTTTTGAGTTCATCTGGGTTGCTAGCATCCTTAATATAGCCTAGATTTTTAAGACCTTCAGCGATTACGCGTGAGGCTGCATCATGACTAGCTTTGAAGCTGGAGCCCGGTTTGATTGCTGCGATAGCTGCTTGCTGAGCGGCGATAACTATATCATAGAGATCTTGCTGCTCGCTGCTCATAGTACCGCTTGCGGCATAGACTCTGGTGATGTCACTTGCATAATACTCGAACTGGCAGCCGGCATCTACTAAGACTAGATCCCCAGCTTTAATTATCGAGGAGTTCTCGATATAATGCAGCACGCAAGCATTAGCGCCAGAGGCTACTATAGCTGGATAAGCCCAGCCATTAGCGCCTTGTGATCTGAAGACGTGATTAAGAGTGGCTTCTAGCTCGTATTCATAAATACCTGGTACCAATTCTTCACTAAGTACTTGATGCGCTTGAATAGTAATCTGGCAGGCACGTTTAATAGTGGCGACTTCGGCAGCAGATTTAATACTGCGCAAAGAATGTACTATCGCTAGATCATCAAGCCAGCCTTCACCACTAGCATCCAGTTTAGCTATATCCAGTACTGTATCAGCACCATAGTTGCTTGCACCTTCTAGTCCAGCGCGCTTGCCTTCCCAAATTTCGCGCTCGACATCATTAGGGCGCACATAGAGAGTGTAAGGATTAGTAGCGCGCGGATCTAATACGAGCGCTGAATCTGCTTCAGTAAAAGCAGTTAAGTAATAAAAATCACTATCAACTCTAAATGGGTAATGAACATCATTGCTAAAAATTTTTTCTGAGCCGCTGCGAATTAGTAATTTTTTGTTTTGCTCAGCTAAGTAGGCAAGAACTTTGTCACGGCGTTGTTTGAATTCGGTGCTTGGAACTAGCATGCTATCATCTGTTCCAGATCATTTATAATATCTTTCACATTTTCGATACCGACTGATAACCTAATCAGATTGTCATTAATACCGAGTTCTAGCCTGCGAGGCTTAGGTACAGCAGCGTGAGTCATACTGGCTGGATGCCCGATTAGACTCTCTACTCCGCCTAGTGACTCAGCGAGCTGAAATAGTTGAGCTTTGGTTACGACTTTCTTCACTGTATCAAAGTCGCCATCATATTCAAAAGCAATCATGCCATTGTACATAGACATTTGACGCTTGTATAGTTCATGCTGCGGGTTAGACTCAAGCACCGGGCAGTGTACAGCTTTGACTTTGGGATGCTTCTCTAGCCATTGAGCTACAGCTACGCAATTCTCATGATGCTGGCGCATACGAACAGCTAGGGTCTTGATACCTTTCATTAATATCCAACAGTCGAAGGGTCCAGCGATAGTTCCAGTAGCATTCTGGTGATATTTAAATACTTCACCCAAATCGTCGTCAGCAACTACAATTCCGCCAGTAAGTACATCAGAGTGTCCGCCCAGATACTTAGTACAACTGTGCATCACTATATCGACGCCAAGTTCAAGCGGACGCTGCAGATATGGTGAAGCAAAAGTATTATCGAAGCCAACTAGTATACGCGGCTTAGTAGTCTTAGCACCCTCACGCTTGGTGTTAGGGTATGCAGGAACAGGCAACTCTGTTAAGCCATGTTTTTTATTATGAGCCGCAATTGCTGTAGTGATAGCCTTGATATCACAAAGCCTCATCAAAGGATTAGTAGGAGACTCCAACCACACTAGTCTGGTATTGGGTTTGATCGCATTAAGAATGTTATTGACATCACGGGCATCGACATAACTATATTCAAGTCCCAAGGGGCTAAGGATCTGATCGAATAATCTATGAGCACCACCATAGAGATCACTGCTAGAAATCACATGATCACCAGGTTTCAGCTGTTGCATTATTGCGTGAATAGCAGCTATTCCAGAGGGGTAAAGAAATCCATGCGAGCCAGATTCAAGTGAAGCAAGAACATCTGCCGCTGCGGTGCGAGTAGGGTTGCCTGAGCGAGAATAGACATAGCCTTTATTGTCGTCAATACCACGCTGAGTATAAGTAGAAGTCTGATAGAGCGGGAATATTGTCGAGCCAGTGGCTGGATCTGGTGCTTGTCCCTTAAGGATAGCTCTAGTCTCGAAAGCCCAACTATCTTCAAGCGGTTTCTTGATTTCATTAAGTTCTACTCTGCTGTAACTAGAATAAGGTTTAGTCATGGTCGGGCTAATCTGTGGATACAAAGTATATCACGTGCTAAAATCACTATTATGATTAGGTTTTTCCTGTTCATTATTGGCATTATCAGTGGTATCGTTACTGCGATTTTTGTTTTGCCTATTCCGGGTAAGACCTTCTTTAACAAGATGTCACGCTTACCTACTGGCGTTAAGTCACTGATTGATGACAGCATTGATTTGGGTGTTTCTTTTTGGAAACTTGTTATTGGTTTAACTGATGATTTGGGTATTCGCCTCAGAGAATCTCTAGAGAGCGTTAAGAATAAGACTGAGCAAATGCGCGAACAATTAGAAGCTAATCGCAAACGTGAACACAATGCTCATGAAATACTCAGCAATGATAATGATGAGATTAGTGATGAGGTGGTGGAGAGAATTTCTACTTTATAATAAATTATGCAAGCAATATCAACCAGTCTATTAGATCAAACCTTGGTAATATCACTAGGAATCTTGGCTTTTACTAGTGTAGTGTTCTTAATATTTATTGTGCCGGTTTTGGTGCAGCTTACTAAAACCCTTGAAGCGGCTAACTCACTAATTACCACGGTTAGAGACTATTCACGTGGCATTAGCTCGGGGATAAGTGGTATTGGTGAAAGTATTTTTCAGATAGGATCTAAGCTGGCAGGCGTTTTTGGCTTAGTGCAGTCAGGGATTAAAGAATTTTTATTTGGCAGTAAGGGTCGCCGCTAGGTTATAATTAGAGCTATGAGTAATAACAATAGTAACGGTATGGTAAAGTTCGTCATCGGTTTGGTTTCTGGCCTTGCTGCTGGCTTCGCTGCCGGTGTGCTGCTCGCGCCAAAATCTGGTCGTGAGCTAAGGCATGATATTCAAGTAGGGTCTGCGGAATGGCTTGCTGGTCTAAGAGAGCGTATTAACGAGCTCAAAGAAGTAGCAACCGATAAGATAGGTGATATTCGTAATTTCACTGATCAACGCTTCAAAGAAA
>JAYVUR010000078.1:0-18105 GCA_043787715.1 Candidatus Melainabacteria bacterium | reverse complement strand
CTTGATATTCATTAGCTCAACCTTCGCGAGATCAACTTCGGCTTGTGCTTTTTGAACATCAGCTTGATAAATATTCGGCTTGATTTGAAAGAGCAGTTTCCCCTGTTGGACATATTGCCCTTCATCTACAAGTATTTCTTGTAAATAACCCTCTTCTAGTGAGCAAAGTTCAATATGCCGAATGGCTCTAACTTGAGCCACATATTCATCATTCAAAATAACATCTTTTACTAAGGGCTTACTGACTTGATATACATTCTCTAATCCTTTGCTTCCATGAAGAGATTGACAGCCTGTTAAGAAAAAAAGAATTGCTAAAGAGCTATGAATAAAAGATAGTTTCATGAACCTGCTGTCAATAAAGCGGCCCCCCTACCATTATACTTCCTTCACTACATCAAGATCTAGTTGAAATTCCTCTAAATAATAAAGAATAAATCTTTAATCAAGCCATTTCATCAAACAACATTGGCGGCGTTGGTGGCGGATTATTCTTGGCTGAATAAGTAGCTGCTTCGGTTTGAAAATTAGATCCAAATAAATCTTTAGCTGCAGATTGAACTTTAGCAAGAAAATCTTTGTCTCCGCTCTTGAAGGCTTGCATAATTGCTTGCCCCAAATCTTCTACTTTATCAAAGCCTAAATTTTTTGCTAAATCAGCAAATTGAGCTTGTTTCTGAGGATCTGGCCGAGGCAGGGGTGCTGAAAATGATTTTGCCTTAAAGCTATCACCAAATAATTCTTTAGCTTTAGCCTCAACTTTATTTAAAAAATCTTGATCGCCATTCCTAGTATCTTTATCAGCATCTGACCTGGTTGCTCCCTGCGCATTTGCTAATTTCATTTGATGGAAACCACCTAGTAAAGCCGTTATGTTTGCTTGTATAGCCGTCATACTTAGAGTTATCGGCTAGGTCACAAGTAAATAATATATATCAATCATTAATATTTCTACGTCTCATCTAAATGGCTGAATAAACCCTTTCAATCGCCAAGCCCCTTATCCACCCAGCAAATATCCCTGCAACCACAACAAGGATGGATATGCAGCAAGCCAAGCCCAGAAGAAACGATTAAGCCCAAACAAACAAAGATTAGCCAAGTGAAAACTTAGTGCAAGAAACAAGCCGATAATTAATATCGTTTGGTTCAGAATAATAAGAGGGAATAATAATTCAAACAGAATTATCAACCAAGACATAAGGCATAACAGTTTAGGACGATTTGCCAACGTTCTTAAAGTCTCAGCAGCTGGATATATAGAATAGCGAAATATATCCTGAACTGCTTCTCCGCTCCTCCACTGCGGGTTAATGATTTTATAAAAACCTGCAATAGAATATGACATCATTAGTTGTAATGCTAAATAGCCCAAAACATATTCACGCAGCGTAGGCATAAAATGAATCAAAACAAGAGAAGCCAAGATCAGCAGGCTCATGCGATCACTGCCACCGTTATAAGCGCCTCGGAATCGTCTTAGCACCATAATTGCATGAAGAAATAAGAGAAGAGAAATCCATGGTGTTTGCCAACCAATCAGAAGTAGCAGACTAAGTATTATTCGCGGCAAAAACAAACGCTGTTCGTCTTTTGATGCCCGCAAATGCTCTACGCTCTGCTGCAAAAAAGCTATTGCCAACAATATTTCTGTTAAGCGTAGCGCGACATCAAAACTCATGATTCGAAACCCTCTCTGGCTTAGAAACAAACAAAATCTCTTCTTGCAGCTTAGAGCCTTGCCTACTTACAAACACTAGTCTGAACTGCAAGTATGGACAGGGAGTCAGATCCACTCCTCTGCGCTCAAGCTCAGCTTCTATACGTCGCATAATTTCTTGACTACTATATTCTGTAGGATTGATTATTAATTGCTCAGCACAATTCATAATGTAGAGCCATTCATTCCAGCGCGCATTAAAAAACACAGTCTTCAGCAGCCTAATAGCTGATAATCGTTCTGCTCTAAAACAAAAGTCCTGCCACTTGCTCGCTTCCTCCGCTACTCCGCTGCTCAAACTAAACTCTATACGCGGTGAAGGGACTATCTCCTTGAAAAACTGCCAAGAAGGGAAGAATATTGGTAATAACAGTTTTAGAGTTTCTAGCAGGGGAAACCATCCTTTTAATAGCATAATCGATATCATCTAGCAGAAAGTATCATTAAAAGCAGCCAAATAACGCTTTACACGTGTTACCCTATGCTTCGTGCTGCTTATCGCTGACAACGTCTCCGTTAATTTCGGACCTCATCAAATCCTTAGCCATGTGAATCTTAAGATCACTCCGCGGAGCCGTATCGGTCTTATCGGAGCTAATGGTGCTGGTAAATCTACTCTACTCAAATGTCTTACTAAAGAACTAGAACCAAGTAGCGGTAATATTAGCCAAGCTTCTAATATTAAAGTACAACACTTAACGCAGAATCCCAAACTCACTGCTACTAATACTTTGCAACAAGAACTTTATAGCGTCTTCACTGAGATTAATGAAGCTAAAGCTAAAGAAGCACATATCATTGAAGAACTCGGACATCTAAGTGATGCGGCTCTTGATAAAGCCCTGCATGATCTTGCTGAGCTGCAAGAGAAGCTTGAGCATCTTGAAGTAGGCAAGCTCGATGAGAAGATTGGGCGCATGATTACCGGGCTAGGATTCGCTCTCTCTGAGCTTGATAGACCTGTTGGTAATTTTAGTGGTGGCTGGCAAATGCGCATCAACTTAGCCAAAGTCTTATTGCAAGAAGCAGATGTCATTCTAATGGACGAACCTACTAATCATCTTGATATGGAAGCTTGCCAGTGGCTAGAAAAATTCTTACGCTCATACCCTAAAGGCATTTTAGTGGTTTCGCATGATAGGCGCTTCTTAGATGAGGTTGTTACAGAGATCGCCGAGCTTGAACGTGGCACTCTAAGTATTTATGCCGGTAATTATTCTCAGTATATCGAGCAGCGCACAGCTCTTCGCGAACAACAGACTGCCGCAGCTGAACGACAAGAGAAAACCTTAGCCAAACAAACCGCTTACGTAGAGCGTTTCAAAGCCAGTGCCGCCAGAGGTACTCAAGCACGCAGCCGCGAAAAACAATTAGCTAAAGTAGTGCGTTTAGAAACTCCTAAGGGCGAGCTTAAGCGTATGGCTTTTAAGTTCCCCTTGGTTAATCCTAGTGGCAGAGATGTTCTTAAGATCAAAGATATTTCTAAGACCTATGGCGATCAACAACTATATAGCCATGTGAATGCTGAGCTTGAATGGACTAAGGAAGAACCGCAACGCGTCTTCATCCTAGGTTCTAATGGCTGCGGTAAAACAACCTTGTTTAAAATTTTGATGGGGCTTGAGACTCCTGATACTGGCACTATAGAGTTTGGGCATAGAGTTTTACTTGGTTATTACGCGCAACACCAGTTGCAAATACTAGATCCTGAGAAAACTGTACTTAAGACTATTGAAGATGTGATGCCACCTACACCGCAAGGTGAGATTAGAGGCATATTGGGACGCTTCTTATTCTCTAGCGAACAAGTGTTTAAGGAAGTGAAGCTAATTAGCGGCGGTGAAAAAGCTCGCCTCGCGCTTGCTAAACTGATGGTCTCTGAGCCAAATGTACTATTACTCGATGAGCCAACTAACCATCTCGACACCCCTTCACAAGAGGCTGTAGAAGCGGCTCTCAAGGATTATCAAGGTACTATCATTTGTATTTCTCACGATAGATATTTAATACAGAACCACGCCACTCAAATTTGGGAATTCGATCAAGGCAAGCTAATCACCTTCAAAGGTACTTATGACATGTATTTAGAGAAACGCTCTGCCATTATAGAGAAGTCGCGCAAGAATAAAAAATAATGCATCCTAATTTAAGCAAAGGAATAGAACTTTTCAACCAAGCTCGATACCATGAAGCGCATGATAGTTTCGAAGAATTCTGGCAAGAATATCAGGGAGCAGACCGGCAATACTACCAAGCACTAATACAACTGACTGTTGCTATCTATCTTAAGCAAGAGGGCAGGCAGCTTGGTGCAGAGAAAGTACTTAAACGTGCAGAAAAAAATCTTGCTGCTTATCAAGCAAATCATGGAGCTATAGATCTAGGTTACCTAGCTCAGGCATGCGCAGCTTACATCCATGGAACACAAGATTCTATACCACAGATCATTAATTCTCAAGACTCTTAAGCCAAGCCAGCAAGGTTTGCAATTCTTGCTGATTCAACCATTTATCCCAATGTACTAGTCCATATTGTTTTGGCGGCATAGTCCTATCCATAAGCACCATCTCTAAATGCAGCTTAGTTCCTTCGTCTAAGTCTTTATCATTCTTGGCATCAATCTCCGCAGGTATGTTGAAACCAGCAATACCTTGCTCAACATCTTCTTGAACCAAACCTTTAACCAAAGGCAGCTCAGCGTACCAAGGCATTTTGACATTAGAAGCGTGACAATCAATACACTTAGCATGTAGTATTTTTCTGGATTCGCGCGACAAACTCTGCTTAGCAGCAATCGGCTGGCAAATAATACAAAACACTAAAACAACTAAGACTTTATTCATTATTTATTTGCCATATATAACCACATAACCACATCACTTAGTTCAGTTTCGTTTAATTGAATGCCGAACTCTTTTGCATAATAAGCTGATAAACGCTTGACCTGATCTACAGATCTACGCGCAGCAATATTTTTAAGTGAAGGTATAGTCTTGCCTTTACTTTGGCTTACTTGCTTAGCTGAAGAGTCCCACTTCCCAGAAGATCCACCACCAGTATGACAAAGTATGCATGATCCATAAGTACCCTTACGCTCATAGAATAATTGCTTACCCTCAGCGATGCCAGCCTGAGCCGCATTAGAAGATAGTCCTAGACACACAATTAAAATCAAAATTCTTAACATCATCACTCCTTTATTTAATCACTAACCACATTAATCGTTACAGTTCCTTTCTCACTAGTAGCCGAACTGCCATCATTATTCAGTGGTATTAAGGTCAAGCTTAAAGTTAATGGCTTCTTGGCTAGCTGACTCTGCATTTTAGCCGTAGACAGAATAGCCCTTGGAAATACAGTTATAGTATCAGTGCCAATACTGGGATCCAGAGAAATAGTGCCGGTAGTACTAGATAGCGTTATGTATTTTTGCACAGCTTTACTTGCAACAATCTTATAACTCATAGTAGAACCAGCATTGCTTGGCGCTGAACTTAAAGAAACATCTAAAGCACCTTCCACTGTTGGAGTTAAATTGGTTACCGCAACTGACCAACTAACATTAGCGATGAAATTACTAGGGTCAGTAAATCTAGTGGGGAATGCGCTCATCATTGATTGAGAAAAACTATGACCGTGCATTTCATAATAGGTACCAAAACTATTTCGTGTACCTCCGCCACCCGAACTAACGTGGCAAAGATCGCACCTGTTAACCCAAGCTGAGCTTTTATATTTATAACTGTTATAAGCATTCATATAAGTTTGCGTCGCCTCAACCGAGCTCAGAGAGAGGCATAACAAGAAAGCTGAGAGAAAAACGAGCTTCAATTTAGGCATATTTAATTTCACTATAGCCACATACTAACATTGGTGCTTTACTAAAAGCATGAACAGAATATTACGTTTTTTGCTCTGTCTATTAGTCACTATTAGTGGAATTTTATATCAAGATTGCAAGGCTGAAAGCCAATCAGCCGCAGTGATCTCAGTTGACAGAGATTCTCATCAAGCAGTCATTGAAGTTGATGGCAAAAAATATAAAGTATCGCTCGATCAGCTTGTAGATAATGAGAGTGATTCTCAACAAGCAGCTACAAACGATGCAGATCTTGAAAAACAATTTGCAGCCCTAAGTGCAAGTCAGAATAAATACACTGGACTTCCTGTCTCTATTGGCTCCAGATTATTAACTATGCCAACAGATAGACTTGCTGGTAAAGGTCATTGGATTATAGATTTCACACACAGATTCTCTTCTTCATTTGCTGATCCGGGAGCCTTCCTTGGACTAGATGGTTTTGCTTATAATAGCTTTGGTGTTCATTATGGTCTTACTGACGATTTAGAGTTGCATTTAATGAGAGGTAATGTGGGTGACATGCTTGAGTTTGGTGCCAAAGCCAAAATTCTCAAAGAAACCCAAGAATTCAGTTTAAGCAATCCATTCAATGTAACTCTTGCTGGTGGTTTTCAATCGGACTCTATCCAAGATGCTCTTGATCCCTATGTTCAAGTCATATTATCTCGCAGCATAGTACCTAAACGAATTCAACTCTACGCTGCACCTACATACGCTTGGAACACCAACACTATCGGCGGCCCAGCAGCGATATATTCCAGTTACTTAGATTCCCAACATAGAGGCTCTGGTGATCAAGGTACTTTTGCTGTTCCACTTGGACTCAGCGTGGAAGTCCTAAAAAATAGAGCGAGCGTGTTTGGTGAAATCAGTCCGGTGTTTGCTGGCTATCAGGAGAACAAAATGGGCTGGGCAACGGGTATTCAAGTGCTATCCAAAAAAGAAACTCACATATGGACCCTTGGCATATCCAACATGCCCTATGTAACACCCGGACAGTTCATGGTTGGAGGACCTGATAACGATATACATCTAGGATTCAACGTCAATATCTTTCTCTAATGAATGCTTTATAAAGAAATATGTATTAATAGTTCGATTTAAGTTCTTCCAGTGCTAGTCTTGAAGGCTTGGTCACATTTACTAGCCTTAATTTATCCAAACCCACCCTCGATGCTATCTCTGATATGGGCTTCAGCACGGCTACAGAAATTCAAGCCAAAACCATACCTTTATTACTTGAGAATCATGACTTAATTGGTCAAGCTGGTACTGGTACTGGTAAGACTGCTGCCTTCGCTATTCCCACTATAGAGAAGCTTGACGCTGAGTCTAAAGACTTGCAAGCTCTAATTTTATGTCCTACCCGCGAACTAGCGGTGCAAGTAGCAGAGCAGTTCTCTCTACTGATGAAATATCAAAGCAAGCTATCATCACTTGCTATCTATGGTGGTCAAAGTATTTATACTCAACTTAAAGCTCTGCAACGTGGACCACAAGTGGTGATCGGTACTCCGGGTAGAGTGATGGATCATATGCGCAGAGGTACTATCAAACTACGCAAACTCAAGTTCCTTATATTAGATGAAGCTGATCGTATGCTTGATATGGGCTTCCAAGATGCTATCGAGACTATTCTTGAAGATACTCCAGCAGAGAGACAGACAATAATGTTCTCAGCTACCATGCAGCCTGAAATACTTAAACTCACCAAAAGATATCAGCAGAGTCCTAAGCATATAGACGTTACTGCCGGCAAGGCATCTAGTCCACAAATCGATCAAGTATATTATTCGCTTAAGAACAAAAGTAAACTTGAAGCGCTTAAACGATTAATAGCTTTTCATAAGATCGGTTCAGCACTTATATTCTGCAACACTAAGCGTAGAGTGGATGATCTTTGTGATGACTTGCGTGATGATGGCTTCGCTGCTGCTGGACTGCACGGCGATTTAAGACAGAACAAACGTGATTCTGTGATGAAAGGTTTTAGACAAGATGAAGTTAGATTGCTTGTCGCTACTGATGTAGCTGCGCGCGGTATAGACGTGGATAACGTCGATGCGGTATTTAACTACGACTTGCCTAGAGATGATGAGGATTACGTGCATCGTATTGGTAGAACTGGTAGAGCTGGTAAGACTGGACTCGCTATCACTTTCACTGTAGGCTCTGAGCGCAACCATATAGAGCGCATCGCCAGACGCAACTCTGGTAATATCGATGCCGGTAAGATACCTAGCCTTAAAGATCTTGAATTGGACACTCTTGAAGCATGGTTACAACTTATTAATGAGACTACACTCACTAATTCCAACCGCAAAAAATACTTAAAAGCGATTAGAGATTTCGAGACTGAGGGACTAAGTCGTGAAGATATTCCTGCAGCATTGCGCAAATTCATCCTCGAAGAGAAATGCCATATACTTGGCGAAGAAATAGATTTTAATCCCGATATCGATTCTGCTGCACCAAGTAATAAACGCAGATCTGGTGGTAGCCGCCAAGGCTTCGGTGGTGGCAACAAGTCATTCGGTGGCGGCTCTAGAGGCGACTTCGGTGGCGAGAAAAAATCATTCGGCGGTGGTGGCGGCAAGTCTAGAGGCGGTTTCGGTGGCGGTGCTAAGTCAAGCGGTGGCAAGTCATTCGGTGGCGGCAAAAGTAAATTTACAGCAGCGCGCAAGCCTAGTTCTAATCAACAACGCAGAACTAGCGGAAAATAACCCAGCCGTCATTGCGAGGAGCGCAGCGACGAAGCAATCCATTTACAGTAGACTATTACTATAATGCTCCTACGTTGCATTTTAATTTGTTGCTACTGCTGCCTTGCGGCTCAAGCTGAACAAATCCAATTCGAGCTTGGTGGTGCATCGCAGTCAGTCGGTATAGTAGAAGCCGGGCATCTGCAAACAGAAACCACTCTTTTTAATTTTGTAAATCTGAACAAAAACTCTGCTTCTCTTTTCGATATTGGCGAAACTACCCTGCGCTACGGATTAATTACCGACAAACTTGAAATTCGCACTCGACTCTTCGGACTAAGTATTCGAGAAGGGATAGTTGGAGTGGATAATCTAAGCTTAGGCACCAAGGTGCATCTTTTGGATAATAAAGGCTTAATCCCAACTGCTGACCTGATTATAGATTTCAAGATTCCCGTTAATAATGATATTAACAGTGATAATTTTACTCAGACTTATAATCTCACCACCGATAATCCTATTAATTCCAGATCTTCCATATCTAGCAACCTAAGCTTGGTTTTTGCCAGTACAGACAGTGCTCGCGGAGCTTTTAATAGAAGCGTAGTGCCTTATGTCATCGGCTTCAACGCTAAACTTACTGATAAGCTGTCGCTCAATCATGATCTATTCGGCACTTGGTCTATGAGCGGAGAGCTAGGCAATAGTCTAGGACTAGCTTCATATGCTACTTATTATTTCCAAGACAATCTTGCTGGTGTTATTACTACTATCTACGGCTTAAATGACAATATTGATCCGTTTAGTGTTTTCACCGGCTTGGTTTATAGGTTTTAGAGGACTTAGCTCTGGTTACATATCGGTACCAGCATAGGCCAGACTAAAACTCTTATTACAGACAGGGAAATCCGCAACTATATTATGCAGAACCGCATGTTCAAGAGCGCGCCAGTTATGCAGCGAGATATCCCTAATTATACACTGTTTAATTATCCCATTAGCAGCCAGCTCTAAGTAGCAGAACACCGGTCCGCGTGCAGATTCGGCCATACTACAAGCCCAACCTGCTTTATTTATCGCCTCTCTAGCCTGCGCAGTGTCCGCGCTCTCTATTAGTTTTGTGATGCACTGTCCAACAAGCTGAAAACTCTCAGTAATCTCACTTAAGCGCACATTGTATCTAGCCAGTACATCACCAGTTTTGCGTCCATGCACCTCAAAATCCAAATCGCCATAAGCAGCATAACTAAAATCTCTACGCACATCAAAAGACACTGCTGAAGCCCTCCCCACTAAACCAGATACTGACAAGGACTTAGCCACACCGTTACTTAAAATACCAGTATTCTTAAAACGCTCCAGCACTCCATGATTAGATCTAATCATAGCTACCATACGAGCAAACTCAGCATAAATCAAATTCAACTTCTCTTGTAAATACTGCAACTGCTTGGGCTCTGGCAGCTTAACCAAACCATGCAAAGCTATATTAGCCTTCAAGAATCTATGCCCGAACAATTCTTGATTAAGTCTTAGCAACTGCTCCTTCAATACTATTAAGCGAGCAAAACCATTAGCAAAACCAGTATCGTTAATTAGCATCGCCACGTCACCGACATGGTTATACAATCTCTCAAGCTCTTGCAAAAGACTGCGCAACAGTAAAGTGCGCTGACAGGGCACTATACCTTGTATTTTCTCAGCAGCTTGCACTAACGCTAAAGCATAAGCAATAACACTATCACCACAAATATGCTCAGCTAGTTCTATCGCTTGAGCAATTGGGGCAGCCGTGAAGGCTTCAGTCACGCCTCTATGTTTATAACCAAGCTTAATTTGCAGGCTTACTATATGCTCACCAAAAGCAGTGAACCTAAAATGCCCCGGTTCAATAACACCAGCGTGTATAGGTCCGACTGGAATTATAGTAGCGTCAGCCAAATCTGGTTGATGCAAAAACTCAGGCGGAGAATGCTGCGGAGTGACAAGGCTATGAGAATTAATAAAACTAATACCATGCTGCTTGGTTATCTCTTGTTCATAAAGAGCCAATATCGGGAAATACGCAGTCATCGAAGGACTAACCGCTTCAGTGACAATATCTATTATTAGCAGTTTAGACGGAATTTGCGGATAAAAAATATATCTAAGCTTCAAAGAACTATCAAGCTGCCCGGGAACTGCAACCGCGGCAATAAAACTAGCTTCATGCTGCAAGATACTAAATAAAGGATCGATATGAGAAGCAGTGGTAGTAAGCACATAAACATCATTCTGCTCTTCGAACTGATAGTCACCTGATTTAAGTAATGGTTTGAGTTTAGATATCATAATGAGGCTCCTAAGAAATCATATATATAGCCATAAAAAATAAAACTAATCGAAGCCAATGAAAGAGCCAGGACTACCGGGAATTTGGCAAAAAACATAAACTGGCTGCGGTAGTCCGACTCCTCTAAATCATGCTCATAAATAGGTGGGTAGAAGAGCATGCGCCCGAAGCTATAAACAAAAGCACCAAATACAAGTACTGTCGCCATCAGAAGTAATAAACTAAGCCAAGGATTATAATCCGTAAGATATTTAATAATGGTGAACTTGGTTAAAAATAATCCAAATGGAGGCAGACCATTAGTCGCCAGCATAGCAAGCATAAGCAAGCTAGAAGCGGTAGGTAAATATTTAGCAGTGTTGCCTATTCTACTAAAGTCGCTAGAGCCATAAACAAGCTCTATATTACCGGCAAGGAAAAACATAGAGGCTTTGACCAGTGCTTGCAAAAATAGAAAAATCAAAGCTACTATCACCGCTTCCTTATAAGGCAAACCAATAGCAATCAAAGCTAAACCCATCGCTTCTACACTCGACATCGCTAATAAACGCTTAAGATCATGTTGATTGATCATAAAAATCGCTGACGCTAACACCGAGAGCAGTCCGAAGAATATCAATAAACTAGCAGAATATGTTTGTGAACCTAAAGCATAGTCAACAATAAATTTGAGTCTGAGTAAAAATATAAAAGCAACTTGCTTCAGTGCACAAGTAAGTAATATAGCCAGCGGGGTCTCAGATTTTTGGATGGCATCAGGTAACCAAGCGTGCATCGGCACAATTGCCATCTTAGTGCCTAAACCTACTAGTATAAAAATAAAGGCTGCTTTAACCAGTATAGGATTAAACGTAATCCCTTCACCATAGAATGAAGAGAAATTAAGCGAGGTCTCGGTATGCAAAGGACCACCGATAGAGACAAGTAAAATAGCGATGCCCATCAAGCTTAGTATTAGTCCAACACTACAGACTATAAGATAGTTCCAAGCCGATTCCAGATTGGCATCACGCTTAAACACTCCCAGCGAAAGAGAGACTATTAATGTAGTCGCTTCTAAGGCCATCCAAGTCCAACCAAGATCAGCAGAGATACAAGCAAAAAGCATAGAAGCCACCAATAAGCCTGAGAGCCTGTAGAACTTCCTTACATTCTCAATCTGAAAATCATCACGGCGCGACTCTTGGTGACGGAAATAAGCTAATGAATAAAGAGAAACCAAAAACGAAATAACTACTACCGTAGTAATGCCATAAAGCGATAAATGATCCAATGGTGATACATCAATATGACCGACATGAGTTTCAGCCTTCATAATCGCCGAACCTAAGACCCCCAGCATAATACTGTTAGTCAATATATTAACTATCGCCAAAACCATACCACTATTGATCGCAAAAGAAAGTAGCGAGAAACTCAGCGGCAACATAAATAACAGGAATTGATAGTTCATAGTTTTAAATCCTCTACATTAGATCTAATTCGATTCGAGAATATCCCCATTATCAAGACACCAATTAGAAGGTCCAGTGCAAGTGCCGTCTCGAATACTGTCGATAAAGTCTTAGTACTAAACAATACTAATAACGAAATGCCATTCTCCATGACAAGAAAGCCCATAATCTGCGACAAAGTCTTAGTGCGATTGACCATCAACAATAATCCGTCAAGGGTGACAGCCACAGCTATAGGGGCAGCGTGATAGAGCAGGGGGTTAAGGGTGTTTAGACTTTGGTATGGAAAAATAACAAAGCTCAAAGCCGTCATAGAACCAAGCGCGACAAAGAGAAGCTGCACGTCAAAAACACTCTCAAATTGATCGTCGATATGTAACTTCTTCACCACTCTGCTTAGAAATATCGGGAAAACTATAACCTTAAAAGCAAGGATAATAATGGCGGATAACATCAGGTGCACGCTGTAATGATGCAGTAATAGAGCAGCATTCATCGCAAATAAACAAAAAGACTGAAAGCTGTAAGTATAAATATTATCCAAAATAAAGATCTGCTTAGTCATAGCAATTGCCGTAAGCAAAATCAAAATCAGCCCGAGATAGAAAAATATATTACTGTCAATTAGCGCTTCAATACTAGTCATAAATCAAATCCTTATAAAATAATGGGCAAATATAGAAATCATCGCTAGTGCCAGTGAAAAACTAGTAAGCTCCGGTATCCTAAACACTCGCAGCTTAGCGGTAGATTTCTCATAAAGTGCAAACACAAAAGCAAATATCAGCATCTTAGCTAACCATATAGCTAAAGCAAAAACAAGCCCTTCAACACCAAGCTCAGAACCAATGTCCACAACGCCGTAGGGGTAAAATAAGGAGAAGAATAAAGAGACTAGTAAGGTTAGTTTGAGCATAGAAGCATATTCAATCAAAGCTAAATACTTGCCAGAATATTCCAGCACCAAAGCTTCATGCACCATAGTAAGTTCTAGGTGAGTATTAGGGTTGTCAATCGGGAAGCGCTTACACTCAACTATAATCACCACCAAAAAAGCAACTGCGGTAAACAGCATATTAGGGTGCAATAGGAAACTTCTATCGTTAATATTTCTTGAGACTATGCTGAAAATATTAGTAGATTGGAACTCTACAGCAAGTGACATCAACATCACAAGTATAGTTGGCTCAATTAAGACCATCGAGAATGATTCCCTCGACGCGCCAAGCCCGGCGAAGGATGTCCCGGTATCCATAGCTGCCAGCACCGCCAAGAAAGCAACTAACAAGAATAAGCCAAAAACAAAAATAGCATCAGCCAAACCAGAATACAAAGTCTTAAGAGACAATATCGGGATAGCAAAAGCCAAAACCGACATCAGAATCACTGCTAAGTAAGGATATATTCTAAAAATACCACTAGAAGCTTCAGGCAAAATTACTTCTTTGGACATCAGTTTGCTCAAGTCATAATATGGCTGCAAAAACCTTGGTCCTTCTCTACCTTCAATCATGGCTCTAAACTTAGCTAAGGCGCCAGCAAATAAAGGAGCTAACAGTAAAACAGCCAATGGACCAGAACAATTCAACACTGTATAATTAATCAAATTAAGCATATTTGGCATAGCAAAGACCTCCAACGAGCATAATTAATATATAGAGCAAGTACAAACGCAGATTACTAGCATGTATCCGCGTGCGCAACTTGACACAAGAATTACAGAACCATTTATAGAATGTGATCAATCTATCAGAAACGTGGAAACTATAAAACCATTTCATCAAGCGCACTAATGGTTGAGAAAAAGCAGCTGCGCCATATTGCATAGTATGGTTCAAGGCTGGCTGACCGCAAGCCCAAGGCATAGAGCGCCTAACAGTTGTTCTGGTAAAACAATTCAGCAGTATTAATACTACTGAAGCAATCAAGAAACCCCAAATACCCATATCAAGACTAAAACCGTAATGAGCATAAGGTATTTTCATAGAAAGAAAAATATTACGCCAAACACCGTCCATAAGACCCGGGGCTAGACCTAATGTCACGCATGCTAAAGCAAGCAACATTGTAACCAAGTTCTGCAAAAACGAAACCGGCTCAGGAGCTTCCGCTTGACTACTACGCGGATAACCAAGAAACGCCACCGAATAGAGTCTGGCGAAACTCATAAAAGCTATACCTGCAACCATAGCTAAAAGCATCATCAGCACCGGAAAAATAAAGAACATAAACGGCGTATGCGCTTCCATACCACGAATCACCAGGCTATAAAGCATCCACTCACTAATAAAACCATTGAAGAAAGGCATACCTGCAGCAGCTAAAGTAGAAATCAAGAAGAAACTAGCAGCATAAGGCATACGCGCCATAAGTCCGCCCAGCTTATTAAGATCTCGGCTATGACTTGCTTGAGCAACAACACCCGCACCAAAAAATAAATTCGCCTTAAAAATAGCATGGTTTAAAACATGGAAAAGACAAGCCATCAAAGCAATGCTTGATAAATTAGCTTGACCGTAAGCTTTAAAAGCCACCGAAAGACCAAGTGCTACCAAGCAAATACCTACATTCTCAACAGTCGAATAAGCTAATAGCTTCTTGATATCAGTTGCTATGGCAGCTTTAGCTATACCGTAGAGTGCTGACAAGAGACCAATAGCAATAAGCACATAAGCAAAACCCAAATCGGGATAGAGAAACTCAAAAGCAACTCTGATTAATAAATAAATCGGCAGCTTAACCATAAGCCCAGACATCATGGCTGAGACATGCGAAGGAGCAGCTGGATGGGCCAGTGGCAACCATTGGTGCACAGGCACAGCACCCATCTTAAAGGCTGCACCGATAACAAAACAAGAAAAAATCATAGTCTGCACTAAAACCGATACTCCAGCAGGCAAACCTTGAGCAAAAGATTCAAAACTCATATCACCGCCATGCACCTGAGCTAGCAGCAAAAATGCGAGCATCAAGAAGGCCGCACTCAAATGAGTGCTTATAAAATAAACAAGGCCTGCTTTAATACTTTCTCTGTTCTGATTATCATAAATAACCAGAAAATACGAAGCTATACTCATCAGCTCCCAAAAGAACATAAAGGTAAAAGTATTAGCAGCTAGGGCAACACCTATCATGGCTAGCGGAAAAATAATAGACAAACTATATAACTGAGTCAGCGAATATTTGCCTTGATATTCCTTGGCATAACCAATTAAATATATAAGAGCCAATATCGCAATAACAGCAATCAACAGCGCAAAAAACACCGATAAATTATTAAGGAGAAATACCAATCTAATATTATTCATCTACCGTTCCTCAATGCTAGTAAAGTCTCTAAAATTTGCTTGGGACTAGGGGGATCACCAGCCAGTTCAAGATCTACAGGGATACAATCAGCCACCTTCGACAAGCCAGTACCGGCAAAACTAGGACTAATCCTACCGCTAATCGCACCATCACCTAGAGCAATAACAATATTGGGTTTGGGCGTAGCTTCATAGGCCTTAATCAAAGCTGGTCTCATAGCAGCAGTCACCGGACCAGTCACCACCAAAATATCAGCATGACGCGGCGAAGCCACTACCTTGAAGCCAAAACGCGAAAAATCATAAATCGGATTCTCTAAAGCCGCGACTTCATGCTCGCAGTCATCAGGAGAACCTGCATCAATCTCACGAATAGCCAAAGATTCCACACCAAGGCTGCGCAGCTTAAGAGCTAGTACAGGACTAATATCAAGAACAGCTGGTTTTATAGACTCAGTAAACTTAGCTGAGCTAAGAAACTCTTTAAGAGTTATTAACATCGCTTACCTCCAACGGAGGATCAAGCGGACCGCGGATAGCGAATTTCATGTTTCCTCACTTCTAATCGTGAATAACACTCAACAAACTGGTTTGAGCGCCTATCACAAATCAACCTAAGTACTCCCAAAAGCCAATCAGTCGCCAAAAAAATTAATCCTCCACCCCGCAAGCATGCCAGCATTGAGAGAGAAGATATGGTTTTGTTACTCATTTCTTTTAGTCTGCCAAAAATTATATACCCTTTTTGCAAGTCTTGTAAGACTAACTTTAATTCTTAAGAATTAAGATCCTTACATTTTTGAAGTTCTAGAGTTAGAATCTTTGCAAATGAAAAAGCTAAGCAGTATCTTACTTGCGACAGGGCTAATCAGCCTAGGGTCTGGATTAAAAGTACAAGCACTAGAATTCAAGGATGATCCTGATAAACCCATCGAGATACATGGCGATGTCTCGCTTGGCAATTTCTTCCATAACGCTCAGATATCAACTGTGCAAAACGGCTATGATGGCATTTTTGATTATCGTTTAGAAGCACATGCTGAACTAGCTAAACTTGGTGAACACCGCATCAGCACAGTAACAAGAGTTGAGGGTTTTGGTTTTTATGACAATAACATAAAGGATTTTTTTGATGATCCCTTGATTGATCTTCCAGAGTTATACATTCAAGATGATTTTAAGATCAAGGGCATGGATAGTAAATTCGTTGCAGGTAAATTTGCTAATCGTAGATTCTTCGATAAGAACGAAATTATGTCAGATCCTTTCGACATCGGGGAAAGACCATTCTTCAGCTCACTAGCTAATTACAGCAACATTTTCGCCTCTATCCAAACCGCCCGTGATGCCGACCAGCTCAACAGCATACAAGCGACAGGTTCATATGGCTTCATGTGGTCGATCAAAGACAATGATGGCGATGGTTTCAGGGATAGATGGGGCATGAAGCAATCTCTTACAGTAACAAGCATTGGTGACATCGGTAATACTTTCTATGGCATTACTGAGATTAACAAGAACTGGGGCCACGACAAACCCGGACAGTTCGATATCGGCATGCTCTATGGTCAAAACGATGTATTTAGATCGGCAGTAGCACCAAACAATAAAGAACAATATTTCTTCTATAGCTCTATTACTCAGAGGATCACAAGCAAATTAACTGCATATTCAAGATATGGACTTCTAACCAGTACTGATGCCAAGGGTGATGGCTACTCAGAAAACAATATAGTATCGGGAGTATCTTATAAAATCACAAGCAAAGATACTTTTGGTACACATCTGCTTGTCACCCAGTCTGATATAGCTCCTAACTCTATAAATCATCTTAACGCCTTAACTCACAAGTTCAATGACCATGTCTATGCGAGTCTATTCAACACCTATCGCTATAACGCCCCAGCACCAACAGCCGATGGCGGGGATAATAATTGGTTTATAGGTTTTAATCTAACTGCGTTTTTCTGAGCTTAATTGCTTAGGCACGGTAATAATAACCGTATCACCATCAGTCTGCACATCAAGCCCGGTACTATCACCAGCTTGCGGCAAAAACACAGTCTTAGCAAAAGCACTATAAGTAGCCGACTTAGTATTACCAACCTGCTTCTCGGTTTTTTGTTCGGCTTTGATTCTTAGATTCTTATTCTCAAGCTGTATATCAAGACTATTCTGATCAAGATTAGCCATAGTCATCTTAACCGTATATTGAGCATTATCCTCACTAGTCTGCACATTAGTGCTTATGCCTTGAATAGTATTGGCATTCATTAACCCTTGATTCTGTTGCATGCGCGCACGTGTTTCAGCGAGCTGCTTATCTATGGCAGCGAAATGCGCCTGCATCGCAGCGAAAGGATCTGTGTATGCCAAAGATGCTGGGCTACTTATAAGATATAAGCCCAGTAACAGAATGAGCGAAAGCAGTTTGTGGCTGACGGTCATAAAGTGAATATAAAGTAATTATACCCTATTTTTTGCATTTCTAAACCGGTTGAAAATCAGCCGCGAGTAGGAGTTTTAGGCGACAGCAGCAAGAGCAGACTCTTCAGCTATCACAGTCGGGCAAGCCACCTCAACATGCATACCACCACAAGAACCGCAAGCAAGAGCCGCTTCTTTGGAAACTAATTCTTGCTCAGATTTAGAATTACGCTTATTTGCAAAAGCTATCAATTTATCACCAACAATATCAAGCCCCATAATTCCTGCAATCAAGGTTGC
>JAYVUR010000077.1:0-5935 GCA_043787715.1 Candidatus Melainabacteria bacterium | reverse complement strand
CTTCTTTGCTTCGCTTAGGATGACGAGGCTATTGCACATTTCGGGCATAAAATGATAGTATTTTGCTTCAGTCGCTTAAAGGCGGCATAATAAATGACGATAACAACAAACAGAGTGAGACATAATTACACAAACAATTTAGCAGAAGTGAAAGTGCATGAAGGCGAGTCGATTGAGGCCGCGCTGCGTCGCTTCAAAAAAGAAGTACTTAAGGCGGGAATTATTCTTGAGGTTAAGAAGCGCAAGCACCACGAAGGTAAGCGCCCACGCCAGAAGCGTAAGAAGGCTGAGTGCAAGCGCAAAGCAATATTCAATGCGAATGTTAAAGCTGGTCTTATAGTACTGCCTCCACGTCCAGAGCGTGAACGTAAATTTGGTCCTAAAAAAAGTGGCAAAGACTCTAACAGCTAAACAGCTAGTCAAAACTTATTCATCAAGAAGAGTAGTAGATGGACTGAGTTTCAGTGTCTCTGCTGGAGAGGCTGTAGCTCTGCTCGGTCCTAACGGTGCTGGCAAAACTACTAGTTTCGATATGGTGGTTGGTTTGGTGAAACCAGACTCTGGTTCGGTGTGGCTTGATGAGCAGGATATAACTGGTCTTCATATCCACGAGCGTGCGCGTCTTGGTGTCGGCTATCTCACTCAAGAGCCAAGTGCCTTTCGGCAACTTACTGTGCGTGAAAATCTAGAGCTGGTCTTAGAAGAGCATGGTATAGATCTCGAAACTAGGCGTAAGCAAACCAGTGAGCTGCTCGCAGAGTTTCACATATTGCATTTGCAGGATACCTTAGCTATATCGCTTTCTGGTGGTGAGCGCCGTCGTCTGGAGATTACCAGAGTACTGGCTGCTAAGCCCACCTTCGTGCTGCTTGATGAACCTTTCACTGGTATAGATCCTATAGCGATAGAAGATATACAGTCTGTTATCCGCAAGCTAGCGCAGGAGCGTGGCATCGGTATACTTATCACCGACCATAATCCTCGCGCTACGCTCTCGATAGTTGATCGTGCTTATATTATCCAAGACGGGCGTATTATTAAAGAGGGTAGTTCGGCTGAGATAGCGGCGGATGAGTTGGTGCGGAAATATTATTTAGGGTCAAGTTTTAGTTTAGTTTAGCCTCCGCAGTTCCAAGCTGCGTTAACTCGCGGGCATTCGCCGCGATGCAGTTATCTACTAGAGCTTTATTCTGCTCGTAACCATTAAGCATTTTAGCGCCGCTGCTGATGCGAGTTTGCATATCTAGTCTAGCGATTACAGGATCTATGTCCTGAGCTGCTCGCTGAGCGGGTCTAAGGAAGCTAACCTTGCCTCGCTGCTCAATCCATTTACCGTCTCTAGCGTAGAGTGGGAAATGCCAGTTTAGTTCTCTTGCATAGACGCCATTAAGATCATTAGTTAGTGCGAAAGGTACTATCAGACCATTACTCTTGGGTAGTAGCGTGAAGAAGGCTTCAGCCACGGAGCGAGTGCAACCGACTAGATCTTTTTCAGCTGGGTTAGGCACAGTCTTATCGATGGTGTAGTAGTGTCTGTATCTTTGTTGTACGTCTTTGCCGAGCTTAGCGTGCTCAGCTGCGAACCAATAAGAATCGCTAATGCTGATGAAGCTTGGATTCTTGAGATCGTAATTACCATTAGCATCGCGTTTGAATAATACTTGTGCGTGATAGTGATCGGCTTTAAGACTATCGATTAGGTCAGATGGTGAATCAGATTTATATTCTAGGATAGAGTTTGTATTCGGGTCGTAGAGCTGTTTATACCAGTTTAGACCTTGGCTATTCGCGTTGCTGAACCATGAGTTCTTGAAGAGTTTAGCGGCGGCGGTTTTACCGCTAATAGCAAGTACTAACTGATTAGAATCTTTAGAGAGTACTGCTGTATTGAGCTTGCCGTCTATCTTGTGGTGCTCGAGGATTTTTTGTACACTGGCTTCTTCAGACTTGGTAAGACTAGAGAATTTAAGTTCAGTATTACGCGCAAGGTTAGTGCCGTGGCGTTCGGTAGCCATACTGCTTAGACCAAAGACATCGCCCAAGCTGCTTGCTGTTGGGTTAGTGCTTCTGATTGGCGCTGGAATTGTGGCTATGCTCATCAGTCGGGGCTGGCTCTGTTGATCATTCTAATGCGTCTTTACGCCCCAAGCCTAGTTGAATTGTTAATATCTAGTTAAAAATCCCCGCTCCTAGAGCCAGCTCTTGGCTCCAAGCCCAGCTAAATGCTAGGATTCTTAGTCGCCCCTAAAAGGCTATAGCTATGGTAACTAAAGCACAAAAAGACGAAACAATACAAGAACTGAAAGTGAAATTCAGTGATGCAAAAGCAGTATACGCCACTATTCAGAAGGGCCTAACTGTCAAAGAAATCAGCTCTTTGCGCAGAATCCTTAGATCACATAAGGCTGAATACAAAATCGCTAAAAACACTCTTATCGGTAAAGCTTCAGCTGGTACTAGTTACGAGCAAGTCGGCGCCAACCTAGAAGGTCCTACTGCACTTGTGTTTTGCTATGACGATGCTGTTGCACCGATTGGCGAAGTAAAAACTTTTTCAAAAGAAATAGAAAATAAAATCGAGATGGTAAGCGGCTTTCTTGATGGTGAGTATCTTGATGTTACTAAATTGAATAAGCTTGCTAGCCTTCCTGGCAAGAAAGTATTACTTTCTCAAATTGCTGGTATGTTAGTTCAACCAACATCAATGATCGCCTATATCCTGAAAGAACTTTCAGAGAAAGGCGAAGGCAAACTACTTAAAGACTTTTTGGTCGCTAATGGCGATCAAGCTTCACAAGGGTCAGCGGAACCTGAGGCTAAAGCAGAAAGCGTGGAAACTGAAGCTGTAGCCGAAAATCCAGAAGAAAGCAAACAAGGAGAAGAATAATTATGAGTAAAACAGCAGAAATATTAGAAGCAATCAGCGGACTTACAGTACTAGAAGCAGCTGAACTTAAGGACCTTATGGAAGAGAAGTTTGGTATCGTTGCAGCCTCAGGCGGCGGCGGTGGTGGCGGAGCTGCTGTAGTAGTAGTTGAAGAGAAAACAGCATTCACTGTTGAACTTACAGCTGGTGGCGCACAGAAAATTGGCGTTATCAAGGTAGTTCGTGAAATCACTGGTCTTGGTCTTAAAGAAGCTAAAGATCTAGTTGAAGGTGCTCCTAAGTCTGTTAAAGATGGCGCAACTAAAGAAGAAGCAGAAGCTATCAAAGCTAAGCTTGAAGAAGCTGGCGCAACTGTTACACTGAAGTAGTACGAAATAGTTCCGAATGATCTAAAAAAGCACCCTTAGGGGTGCTTTTTTTCTGCTTAAGTTTCGGGCCGCTTTAGTTATAATATTATTATAACTTGATAATAATAGAATCTCGATTACAATAGTCTTATGACCTGCAGAGGAATGAAATTAGGTTCAGATGTGGATAACGTGGCTTACGCTACTGAGGCTGAACTGGATAACGTGCTGAAGAAGTTTATTGCCACTAAGAACGTCGGTTCGCTCACTGCCCTTAGATGGGCGCTGCAGCGCGCGACCACAGAGACTGAGCGCGAGCTAGTGCGCAAGAAAATGCGTGAGATCTATGATTCGGGTGCCGCATTGATAGAATAGCTTCTGGTGCCTTATTACATTACAACCCCACTTTATTACGTTAATGACTTGCCCCATATAGGTAGTGCTTACCCTACTATGGCGGCGGACTTCTTCGCGGGACATATGATTCAGCGAGGTGAGGATGTTTGCTTCCTTACTGGGACTGATGAACATGGACAGAAGATAGAGAAGGCGGCGGCGGCGAATAATAAAACTCCACAGCAGCATTGCGATTATATAGCTTCTGAGTTTGAGAAGCTTTGGGCATTACTTGATATTCAGTACGATAAATTCCGCCGTACTAGTGCTGAAGATCATAAACAATTTGTCGCTAAATTCTGGACTAAGGTTGAAGCTAATGGTGATATTTATAAGGCTAACTATGAAGGACTTTATTGTGTTAGCTGTGAAGATTTTAAGCTCGAAAAAGACTTAGATAAAGTTGCTGATGAGTTGCATTGTCCGGTGCATAAGCAGCGAGTGGAGAATTATGCTCAGGAGAATTATTTTTTCAAGCTATCTAAATATGAAGCTCAATTGCGCGAGCATATAGAGAAGAATCCTAATTTTATTTATCCAGAGAACAGGCGCAATGAAGTTTTAGGTTGGATTAAAGAAGGGCTTAGAGATTTCCCTATATCGCGCTGCAATATTGAATGGGGTATTGCGGTGCCGGGTGCTAATGAGCAGAAGATCTATGTCTGGTTCGATGCTCTACTAGGTTACATCTCTGGTCTGGGTGCTGGTCGTGATAAATACTGGACTGGAGATATCACGCATATTATTGGTAAGGATATACTCAGGTTCCATGCGGTTTACTGGCCAGCGATGCTGATGTCGGCAGGTTATGCTCTGCCTACTAAAGTATTTGGGCATGGATTCTTGACTAAAGATGGAATGAAGATGGGTAAGACTTTGGGTAATATCGTAGATCCAATTGCGCTTACTGAAACTTACGGTTCTGATGCTGTTAGATTTTATTTTTTACGTGAGATTATATTCGGTAGAGATGGTGATTTTACCCATGAAGGATTTATGCAGCGGCTTAATGCTGACTTGGCGAATAATCTTGGTAATCTGGTTAATCGTTCGTTGAATCTTATTAATAAGTATTTTAATGGTACGGTTCCTCGCAAGGACAGCGCAGCGACTCAATTCGAGCAGCTTTCAAAAAAGCTCAGTGAGCTGGGTCCAGAGTTCAGCCGTGCTATAGACGAATTGGATCCGCATCATGCTCTTGAGATATTGTTCTTCACACTTAATGATGTTAATCAACTCTTGAGCGAGATTGCACCGTGGAAATTACTTAAAGAAGATCCGAGTAATGCTATTGCGGCAGCTAGTCTTGCTATTGCTATTGATGCTTGCCGCCGTGCGGCGATATTATTAGCACCACTTACGCCTAATATTTCACGCAAGATTTTTGAACAGATGGGTTTGCTTAGTGAAGCTGATAAACGTAGTCGCAAAGAGCTGTTGAAAGAAGTTTTTAGCCTTAATCGATTGAATCTAAGCCCTGAATATCGCATAGTGACTGAGCTTAGCCCAGTTTTCTTGCGCTTAGATACAGCAGTGGCTAAATAAGAGGAGAGCTATATCACAAATAATAATAAAGCTATAAATCCTCTTCTCTTCTTAGCTTATACAGTTGCATGGACTTTTATAGTCCCTGTGCTCGTTCTAATGGCGCTTACTATAGTGCCTAAGTGGCGCGCAGGACTTAAGCAGAAGCTTGGAATATTACCTGATGAACTTAGATATAAACCCAAGGGTAAGCGCATCTGGTTTCATGCTGTATCTGTTGGTGAGCTTAATGCTCTTATTCCTTTGCTGAAGTGTTTTGAGGGTGCTGATATAGTTTTGAGTACCAGTACTAGTACTGCTCAGCAGATGGCAAGTAGCAAGCTCTCTGCTGAGATAAAATCTGGAGCCATCAAGCTTATATATATGCCTTGGGATCATCCTTGGATTATTAATCATGCTCTTAAGCAAATTCAACCTTATGCACTGATCACGGTGGAGACTGAGATTTGGCCTGCGCTTATATCCATCGCGAAAGCAAAAGCTGTTCGCATAGCTGTAGTTAATGCTAGGTTGAATGAGACTTCTTATAAGGCTTATAAGCGATTTAATTCATTGCTAAATCGAGTCTTTGCTAGTTTGGATTTGGTCTTAGCGCAGTCAGCGGCTGATAGTCGTAAGTTTATTGAGCTTGGCGTGCATGTGGATAATGTTTATATGCTTGGTAATATCAAGTTCGCAGCCTTGCCGTTATGTACTAGGGATCAAGCTAAGGCTTTGCGCAAAGTACTTGGTTATTCTGATGATCTTATAGTACTGATGG
>JAYVUR010000076.1:0-2035 GCA_043787715.1 Candidatus Melainabacteria bacterium | reverse complement strand
TGTACCCGTGCATTAGTAATTCACCAGATTTATAATCTGTGCAGACCACGGGGATAAGTCCAGCAGCGTCGAACTTCGGAGCCAGGGTATTGCCTTCTTCTACTTGTTCTATGCTGCTTCGCTTAGCAAAGCTGTTTGGTTCTAGTTCGGTCACAGTGGGATATCATAGCAGGTAATTAATACTCAGAAATATTCTCATCCCAGCCCCTGGCTGTATTCCACTCAAATCCTCAATAACAGGGAAACCCACTGAGAGATTGGAATAAAGCTTATCATCAAGAGCCATACTAAGACCGGGACTAAGGAATATGGTATTGCCGCCATGACCAGTTTCCTTAATGCCTTGGTATTCAAGCTGCTCTTGAAACACTCCATTCATCTCCATTACTAAAGCCCAGCGAGTACTATGACCTAGTATCTCAGTAGGGAATCTTCTATCAAGCCAATTGCCATTACCAATACTATAAGTGGCAGCAAGATTATAGAGCACTGTATCACCAACTGCAGTGTCTTGTGCTCCGCGAGTGGATAATCTATAGAGAGTACTAGCTGTATAAGTAAAAGATGCTGCAACTTTAGTTACTGCTAGTCCCATAATAGGATCTAGTGAAGCGGTGCCTGGTTGATGATCTATATCTAATTTCGCTCCATCTGGAGAGCGTTCATTAGTTTGACCAGTGGGTAGTTTGAGTCCAGCAATAAGAGCCGCATGCCAGTCATTCAGCTCAAGGAAGCGATAGCGAGCAGTTAAACTCATATCACCAAAACCAATAGAAGTACCTTCGTTAGAGAAGTTACCATCTTCAGAACTTTGAATGTTGGAACGGAATATATAAGGATAACTAATCCCTATGCTGAGATCATTGGTGACACCATAAAGTGCGTTGAGGGCAAGACTATTAATAGCAGAATGATTATGGACGTGGATATCACGGCGTGCATAATCAAGCATCGGAGTTGCGCTAATAGAATCAGCACCTTGATAAATCCAGTTAGTACCGATCACTAGCTGACCTTGCTTAGGTGTAAACCCTGGGGTTGCTATTATTGGACCACCGAAGACGATTTGATCGCAAGGGCAAGCACAAATACTACAGGATCTAGCGGCATTGTCGATAGATAAGGCTAGTAAAACAAGGGTGGCAAGAAAATATTTCATTCCTTAACCTGAGTTTAACCGAAGATGGGCAAGTATAAACTACGAGGGTCTAGCTATGTATAAGTTGAGCAAAATTCTAATCCTTCCAGTGTTAATTGCAATGATACAATTACCTGCTGCAGCTTTGCCGCTTAGTGGTTCTGCTCGTATAGATGCAGGAGCTCAGCCTGATCCTGTGCTTAGTGAAGCTATCACTGAAGCCGTACAAGAGGCTATGGCTGCTAATAATCAGGAAGATTTTGATGCGATGCTCACCAATATAGTAGAGCAGCTAGCTGGTAATACCGAGCTGCCATCCAATGTTATTCCGATGATTAAACAAGAAATTATGCAAACCCAAGGGGCTAGCAGTGTTGCTCAAATAGATTGGTAATTCATAGCCTTAGGATATATAATTCCTAATGGTTAAATGGTTTTACTTAGTTTTATTGCCATATATTTCCTTATCACTATTGCGGTAGGGGTTTTTGCGACTAAGTTTATTAAGAGCGCTAAGGATTTTGCTACTGCTAATAAGAAGATGCCGTTGATGGTAAGTACCGCTGCCATCTTCGCTACTTGGTTCGGTGCTGAAACTATGCTTGGATCCCCAGTAGAACTGATGAAGGGCGGAGTACAAGGAGTTATAGAAGATCCATTCGGTGCGGCTTTATGCCTCTTACTGGTGGGTATGTTTTTTGCGCGTAAGATGTATCGCCTCGATATGCTTACTATTAATGATCTTTTCGCACGTCGTTTCGGCAGAAGAGTAGAAGTAGTAGCAAGTGTCTTTATGGTTCTCTCTTATATAGGTTGGGTGGCAGCTCAGCTAATTGCGGTGGCTACTGTGCTTGAGACTGTAACAGGCTTACCTCAGAATATAGGTCTTTGGGTGGC
>JAYVUR010000075.1:0-11787 GCA_043787715.1 Candidatus Melainabacteria bacterium | reverse complement strand
TTGGCGGCGCACTGCGTTGCGTGCTTTCTTGGCAGCTTCGCGAGCACGGCGCGAAAGTATCGCCTTGTTAACAATAGCTTTGGCATCTTTAGGATGTTTATCCAGCCAGTCTTCTAAACTTTCGCCGAACACAACTTGCACAGCAGAAACCACTTCATTATTAAGTAGTTTTACTTTAGTCTGTGATTCGAACTGAGGATTAAGAACCTTAACTGAGATGATAGCGGTGATACCTTCACGCACATCATCACCACTAAGAGATTCTTCCTTAGATTTAACTAGGTTGCTCTTCTTGGCGTAGTCATTAATTACGCGAGTAAGTGCATTACGAAAACCAGTTAGGTGCGAACCGCCATCAGGGTTGTTGATGTTATTAGCAAAAGTAATAGTAACTTCGTTATAATTCTCGGTGTATTGCAGAGCTACTTCTACACCTACTTGAGTATGATTACCTTCACAAGAGAAAATATCTTTGTGAATCGCTGTGCGCGAGCTGTTGAGGTATTTGACGTAACTAATCAAGCCATCAGGATTATGGTAGGTCTCGTGATAGTGCGCGTCATCCTCGGCCAGACGCTTGTCGGTAAAAGTTAACCTCAATCCTTTATTCAGGAAGGACATCTCACGAAAACATGTTGATAATGTCTCGCGATTAAACTTAGGCATATAAGTATTGCCATCAGCGTCAGTCTCCTTGAAGACTTCGGTGTCTGCCCAGAAGGTAACCTTGGTACCAGTCTTGGAACTCTTGCCGAGTGTTTTAACTGGCTCACTTGGTGCGCCTACCGTTTTACCTTTGCTTGGTCTACCTCTGAACTCTACGAAGTAAGCTTTGCCATCTCTGTAGACTTCTACTTCCATGCGTTCAGATACTGCATTAACGCAACTCGCACCTACGCCATGTAGTCCGCCTGATACTTTGTAACTAGAATCCTCACCACCGAATTTACCACCAGCGTGCAGTACGGTGAACACGGTCTCAACAGCTGATAGACCAGTCTTCTTAACTATGTCGACAGGAATACCGCGACCGTTATCCTCTACTGAGAGTGAATTGTCTTGGTTGAGAATCACATCTATCTGTGTGCAATAACCAGCTAGAGCTTCATCCACTGAGTTGTTAACAATCTCATATACGCAGTGATGCAACGCCTTGTGATCGGTACCACCGATGTACATCCCAGGGCGCTTACGTACCGCTTCTAAACCTTCTAGAACTTCTATGTTTTGTGCTGAATAACCTTTAGATTTAGATTCTTTAACTTCTGTTTTTGCCATTGTGGTCGCCATTTGTAGTGAATTATCCTTGTCCATTCTAGCATAGCAAAAATGAGCCTGGTGGCTCGTTTTTGCACTTTTAACTACGGGTAATGGCTGCCTCTTAGTAAGTATCAATCATCGCACCAGCGACAACAAGAACTTGCCCGCTAACGAAGCTTGATAAATCAGAAGCGAAGAACAATAATGGATTAGCGATATCGATAGGCTTACCCATTCCTTCAGCGCGTTGAAGTCCAGTTTGTTGGAACATCATTTCTATCATTTGCATTTGTTGTTGCGGAACACCTAGATGTGGATTATCGCTTGGAGCTGAAGTTAGTCTTGTTTCAACGAAACCCGGTGCTACAGAGTTGCAACGAATATTGAAACGCGCCCACTCTTTAGCGACGGTCTTGGTCATACCATTAAGACCTTCTTTAGCTGCTGCGTAGTTGATTTGACCAGCGTTACCTTTAACACCAGAAGTAGAACTCACATTAATAATAGATCTTGGCTTAGCTGCTTGACCTGCATCTTGTTCGCGCTTGGCAGCATCGCGCATATAAGGTACTGATGCTTGGATCATGTTGAAAGTACCTTTCATGTTGATATCAACCACGAAATCCCACTGCTCTTCAGTCATCTTGTGGATAACAGCATCTTTGGTGATACCTGCGATATTAGCGATGCAATCTATGCTGCCATCACCAAGTGCCGCCGCTGCTGCACAAATCTTGTCGCAATCTTCGCGTTTAACTATGTTGCCCGCAACCACTACGCCTTGCGCGCCGAGTGCTTGAATAGATGCGAGTGTTTCATTTGCTGGTGTCGCGTCGATATCAGCGAGCACGAGTTTCGCGCCGTGCGCTGCAAATAACTCTGCCGTGCATTTGCCGATGCCTCTACCTGCCCCAGTGATTACTATCACTTTGTCTTGTAAAAGTTTTCCAGTTGAAATTTTTGATGTCTCTGTTTGTGTTGCCATAATTAGCTCCTATTCTCAGGATATACCCGATTGGGGTTTTGCTAGACACATTTCGCGAGCTAGTGTGTATGGCGGGGTTGTAGAAGTAAGATAATGTTGGTAGCATGATGGTATGGATATTAGGAATATCTTAAAACCAGTTTATGATTTTACTAAGGGGATATCTCAAGCGCAAGATGAGTCTGTAGGTAACATGGTTCAAAGGTTGGGTGAATTAAATCATCCTGTCATTGCGGAACCAGAAAATACTGCTCGTACTATTGCTGAAAGCTTAGTTAGTGCATTTAGTCACCTAGCAGAAGAACCAGCCAAGAGAGTGGCGGCGGACAGGAATCCGACAAACCTAGACTTTTGGTTTTCTGGTGTATGTTATTCATTTTCCGTATGGGGATTTAGAGCTTTAATGCAGGCTTTTACGGTAGCCCACAAAGCTTCATTCCAATATATACACGAGTTTTTGCCTAAAATTGCCTTATTTGCCGACACTCTGGCGCAGAAATTGCAAGAAGCTAAACCACAATTCGTAAATCTTAAGCCTGGTCTTACTGAAGTGTGGAATAATTTTGCAGATCATATTAGTACCATAGTTAAGCATGCCAAGTCTCTTGGCTTTGCAATCAAACAGTATGGTTGCACTGAAGCTAATGCTCAGCATCAAGCCTAGCTTTTTGATGTTAGACTAAACTATGTAAATGGCTAAAATAGTAGTAGTTGGTGGCGGACTGGCGGGTTTGGGCGCAGTGCTTAAGGCGGCGCAGGCTGGTCTTGCGGTGGACCTTATATCGATAGTTCCGGTGAAGCGCTCGCATTCGGTTTGCGCGCAAGGTGGAATTAACGCGGCGAAGAACATCAAGGGCGAAGGCGATAGCACCGACAAGCATCTTTACGACACCGTCTATGGTGGTGATTTCTTAGCGAATCAGAGCCCAGTGAAGCGCATGGTTGAAGCTGGTCCTTCAATTATCGATATGTACGATAGGTTTGGTGTGACTTTCAATCGCAGCCCTGAAGGGCATTTGGATTTCCGTAGATTCGGTGGGACGCTGTATCATCGTACGGCATTCGCTGGTGCGACCACAGGTCAGCAGCTCTTGTATGCACTTGATGAGCAGGTGCGTCGTTTCGAATCTGAAGGTAAGGTCACCAAATACGAAGGCTGGGAAATGCTGCGCAATATTATCGATGAAGATGGTGTTTGCCGCGGGGTGATAGCTCAGAACTTAGCTACCATGGAGCTTAAAGCATTTAATGCTGATGCGGTGATATTAGCGACTGGCGGACCGGGTAATGTCTATGGCAGATCTACCAACAGCACTATTAATAATGGTATTGCTGCTTCTGTTTCTTACCGTCAAGGTGTGAAGTACGCCAATGGCGAGTTTATTCAAGTGCACCCAACTGCGATTCCCGGCAGTGATAAGGATAGGCTGATGTCAGAATCTGCGCGCGGTGAAGGTGGCAGAGTCTGGACTTACAAGGACGGTAAGCCTTGGTATTTCTTAGAGGAGAAATATCCGAAGTATGGTAACTTGGTGCCGCGTGATGTGGCGACCCGTGAGATTTTCGATGTGGTTACTAGGCAGGGCTTGGGCGTACACGGCAGACCTTGTGTCTATCTGGATTTGACGCATAAGAGTCGCGAAGAGCTTGACCGCAAACTTGGTGGTATTCTTGAAATTTATGAGAAGTTCAAAGGCGTAGATCCGCGCGAAGTGCCGATGGAAGTATTCCCTTCAGTGCATTACAGCATGGGCGGACTTTGGGTTGATACTGAACAACAGATGACTAATATCCCGGGGCTTTTCGCTGCCGGTGAGTGTGAGTATCAATACCACGGCGCAAATCGTCTTGGTGCTAATAGTCTTCTTAGCTGCACTTATGGTGGTATGCTCGCTGGTACTACAGTAGTTGCATACACTAAGGCGTTGAAGAAACAAGTTAAGGATATACCTGAATCTGCCAGCGCAAAAGCGCTTGCTGACGAAGAAGCATTAATTAAGAGACTCACTAGTCAAACCGGTTCAGAGAACGCGCGTAAACTGCACGTAGAGATGGGCGAGATGATGACTAAGAATGTTACTGTGGTTCGCTATAACAATAGTCTTCAAGATACGCTTAATTATCTCGGCGAACTTACTGAGCGCTTCAAACGTGTTGCTATTCCTGATGGCAGCAAGTGGGCGAATCAGAGCTTGTTCTATATGCGCGAGCTGTACTATATGATAGATGTCGCCAAGATTATTACCAAGGGTGCTCTTCTGCGTAATGAATCGCGCGGCGCACACTACAAGCCTGACTATCCAGATCGCAATGATAATGATTGGCTCAAAACCACTATCGCCACTATAGGTGCTGATGGTGATCCGGCGATTAGCTACGAAGCTGTGGATACTCAGTGGGTGCAGCCGGTGAAGCGGGATTATACTAAATAAGATTAGTGATATAATTATCTTATGTCAAATAATTCAGTAGCTAGAATTAAGCAAATAATAAGTGGGATTCCTTATGATATTGCAAAAGAACATCCTTTGCGAACTCAAGCAAAAGATCCGGTGGCTGATCTTGCTGAAGCGGAGCGAGTAGTAGATTTAATAAAAACAACACCAATTACCAATTTGCACAAAGTGACAGAATCCGGTAAGCAACAGTTAGAGACTTTACTTAAAATTGCTGAGTGGGTTAAGGCTCTTATTGATTTAGGTGCTAAGTATACACCTGAGAAATGGGAAGATCCTACCCCTCATCTTGGCCCAATAATGTTCTCTCGCGGTCCAGATGTAAATTTTAGAGCGTATCTTGATGGCTTTCAGGTAGCAGTACAATCTTGTAATGGACAGTTGGAGATTAAGCATGAGCTGGATCGCAAATCTAATGGTTCAGAGCAAGAGATTGAATATACATTGAAGATTGATCCTGGAAGTAAAAATTTGAAAGCGGAACTTCATAAGACTGTAACAACGACTTCAAGTTCTAAGGTTTATCCAGTACCTGCAGCTCAAGTTTACGCATGGAAAGGTCCAGGCAAGAAGTGATTTATAACTCACCAGAACGTTGCTGGCACCTGATAAATTTTTTCTGTAAGTTGTCTGACCTCTGATCCATTATTGATCAGTAGTCCATAGTCAGATTTAAATTCGTTAATAAAATTATTTAAGTTGGAGATATGATCTTTTTTAAAAGTAGAACTAGTTTTAATTTCTATCGGGATTAATGATTTAGATGTTTCAATCACCAAATCAACTTCTGATTTATTCTGAGTTCGATAATAGTAAAAACTAGGTCTAAGCATGGAGTTCTGCAAATTCTTATGAATTTGCTCAATAACAAAACTTTCCCAAATTAAACCGAAATTAGGTCTTGAAAGCATTTGGTCAATATCCGCAAGTTTATAACTATAGTTAATTAGTACTGTGTCTTTCAAATAACCTTTAGGCATTTTTATCAAGCGTTTCTTAGAGTTCTTGTCGAAAGCCTTAAGCTGAGACCAAATGAAAGTCCCCTCGGCGATATCTAGGTATTTTTTTACACTGGGCTCAGATATTCCAAGCGATGATGCGAACTCTGAATATTTAATAGTGTCTCCTGAGCTTTGGGATAGCATCATGATTAGCCTTCTATAGCTTTCAAGCTCAAGGCGCGGGAACAGAGCCCTGATATCCCGCTCTATGTAAGTTTTAAAATAGTTTTCCTGCCAGAGCTTATAAAACGCCTTATCTTTGCGTTTTAAGAATGGTTCTGGGTATAAGCCGTAGAAGCATAATTCAAAAAGTTCATCGATAGTATAATTCGCTTTTAGCTTAGTAAATTTTTTTGACTCTTCTAGGTGAGTGTATATCTTGGATTGTTTTTTCTCGAGTGCTTCATCCCAGCTAAGACAAGGCACTTCAATGATGGCGACTCTTCCTGCTAGTGATTCGCTGATGTTGTTTAGTAAGTGCGGCGAACTGGAACCGCTCAGTAGGTATTGCCCGTTCTTTTGTCTGTTCTCGTCAATTTTTACTCTGAGAGCTTTAAAAAGATCTGGACACAATTGAGCTTCATCGATAACAAGGGGGATGGCTTGAGTATTTAAAAACAGCTTAGGATCAGAATTAATATAGTCGTAGTGTTCAAGATCTTCAAGATCGAAGAACTTTGCTTTTGGTAGGACTTTTTTGAGAAGGGTGCTCTTACCAACTTGCCTTGCGCCAATTAGAACTACGCAGGGGAATTTGGATAAGTATAGTTTAATGGTAGCTTCTAGTTGTCTCGCTAACATACCAAGATAGTCTAAGCGTAGCATTTAGATTATCTTGGTGTCAACTTGGGCGAATGAGTTATAAATTGAGAGTTTATAGCTCAAATAAGCAAACTGTGATTAATAATACGATATAATTATCTTATGGAAATATCCGGTAAGATAAAAGCGGCGGTTGGAAGGATTCCCAAGTTTTCACGCAGGGAAGGCCTAAAGCCCAAACCGCTGAGTAAAAAAGATCACGCAGAAGCATCGCGTATTGCAAGTGAAATGCTTGCATCTGCTAAGCCTTCTGATTTATGGAAGATTAGTGGTGGCGAACAATCACAAGAATCAATTTTAAAAATGCTTCAATTGATTGGAGCTGTGACTAAACTTGCTAATCCATTAAGGAAAGTAACAAAAGATGTGAAGGTAGGTCCACTTATAATTAAGCCATTTGCAGCTGGCCATAATAAACAGGAAGAAGATTTATTTGCCTTCTCTGATGCAAAGGGTAATCACTGGGAAGTTTGTAAGACTGACGATGGTGCTTTTGTGATAACTCAAAAGCATAAACTTACTGCTCGTGAAGACATGCAGCATGAGTTGACCCTAGTCCCGCTTAAAGGTAGAGGTGCTGCGGTTGCCCATGATTTGAGAGCATCAAGAATAAAGCGCTCTACACTGCATTTAAACTAGCAAAGCAAATGTTACTCTTATAGCTGTGCCTAATTTCACTATCTACCCAGCCATAGACTTGCGCGGCGGCAATTGTGTGCGCCTCTACAAAGGTGATTACGAGCAAGAGACTATCTACGACACTAGTCCTATTGAGGTCGCGCGCAAATGGAAATCACTAGGCGCAGAGTTTTTGCATATTATAGATTTGGACGGGGCGCGTTCGGGCAAACCTGAGAACCTAGAAGTAGCAACTGAGATAGCTAAAGCAACAGGACTTAGAATTCAATTCGGTGGTGGTATTCGCAGTTATGAACTTGCTCAAGAAGTTCTTGCTGCAGGTGTTGAGCGCATTATTCTTGGCAGTTCAGTATTGAAGAACCCAGAATTCGTTAAACGTATATTAGGCGAATCAGCCGAACAAGTAATTATCGGTATGGATTGCCGTGGTGGGTGCATTGCTGTTGAAGGTTGGCTTGAAGATTCTGATGTCACAGCTATAGCGCTGGCGCATGAACTTAAGAAGTATGGTCTTGCGCGCGTGAATTATACGGATATAGAGCGTGATGGTACTCTTGAAGGACCGAATTTCGAAGAGACTCTTGCTTTCGCCAAGGCTACTAGTGTGAGTACTATAGCTAGCGGTGGTGTTTCTGGTTTGACTGATGTTAAGCGGCTCAGGGAGCTGGGTTCACCGGTTGACGGTGTTATCATCGGCAAAGCATTATATACTGGACGCATAGACCCCGAGGAATTATTCGAGTTTGCGCGTAGTAACTAACCCAAGTGAAACCACTGTCATCCTGAGCGAAGCGAAGGATCCCTTCGCGTCATCTGTGGCGCTGGGGTTTTTCGATGGCGTGCATTTGGGGCATCGTGAGATTATTAGTGAAGCTGTTGATTATGCTCGCAGCCACGCGCTCACACCTGCGGTACTTACTTTCGATAAGCATCCGCGCTCGCTTACTGCTGGCAAAGCGCCATTATTAATTACTAGTCTTGAGCAGCGTTTAGAATTATTCGCTAGCCTTGGTGTTGAAACTACAGTTCTACTGGAGTTTAATGAAGCCTTGATGCAAGTCAGTGCTGAAGAGTATTTAGAGAGATATTTAGTGAAGCTGCTTAATGCTCAGTATATAAGTGTGGGTTTCGATCATCACTTCGGTAAGGGGCGCAGCGGCACTCCAGAGCTGCTTGATAGCTGGGGGCGCAAGCATGGTGTTGGCATTAATATTATTGAGCGCGTTACTAATGGTGGACTTACAGTTAGCAGTTCTACTATTCGCAGTCTCTTGCACGCAGGTGACATGGCAGCTGTTAACAAGTTGCTTGGACGTAGTTATTCGCTGACAGGTTCTGTGGTGCGTGGTGACGGGCGCGGGCGTGAGCTTGGTTTTCCTACGGCGAATATTGCGGTGAGCCCAGAATTAATTTTGCCGGGGTTTGGCGTTTATATAGTTGACGCGCAAGGTTTAGGCGCTGGCCTCGTCAACATCGGCTGCCGTCCTACTTTTAAGAGTACTAACGAAGTGACTGTCGAACTTTATCTACCTGAGCAGAATCTTGATTTATATGGCAGCACTATTAAACTAGAATTTAAAGCTAAACTTCGCGATGAATTTAAGTTCGAAGGTGCTGAGCAGCTAATTCGTCAGATAGAACTTGATTTAGAAGCTTTTAAGAAATATCAAGCTGGGTGAGGGAGCGACCTTAACCTTGGCTTAACCTAGATCCCTTCTAATAGTGGAGTAATGAGCACCACTACGGCAAAGCAAATCTCGCCAGCGATTAAGAGACCGGTTCTTGCTAATAAGGCCACCGAGCTAAGAACCATATCTGCAGCTGCGCGCGACATCACCACCAGCGCCAAGCCGCAAATCCTAGTGAGGGAGACTGCAAGCCAGCTAGCCGCAGTAGTGCCAGTGCCTGAAACGAAACCACCAGTTTCAGTGTTAGCTTTCGAGAGACAGCTAGCAGCGGAGAGTGTAACAAGGTCAATCGCGGGTTTTTATGCGACCAATCTCCGCGTTGATATGAAAAACTTTAAGCGTGCTGAACATCTGTTCAAGCAACTCAGAAGCTCTATTACTGATGAAGAGAGTTTGAAGCTGCATCTAAATTTGCTTGCGAAGAACCTTAGGCAGCTAACTAAATCTCAAGTTGCTCTAGTTTATAAATCCGGACGTATAAGTTTCATGCATGCCGCTAAGAGCTTTACTCAGTCTTTGGTTTTTGCAGAGCAGGGCTTGGAGATCTATACTAGATGGGAAGGCTCTAAGCAAGTAGAACTGTTAAGAGCTACCAGATATGCGATTGATCATTCTAGGGATAGTGTGATTGATGATCTCGGGATCTGGAATACTTATCTAAGAGAAGGTATTAAGGTGGCTGAACTTAATAAGGCTCTTGATATTGCCGAGCGCCAGCGTCTTAAGCTCAAGGATTTTATCGCTAAGCTTAATCACAAAACTATTGCTACCCTATTAAGTCCAAGTCCTATTATTAAAGCCAAAATTAAAACTGATAAGAAGTTAGCTGCTTTTGCTGATTTAACTAATGCTCATGGCCAAACCCTATCCTTGAAAGTAACTCGCTTGGTATCCTCAGCTAAGTTATAATTGCTTTTGGTGACCCCAATTATTACTAAAGCCAGAGATATATTTTTTCTTTTTACTTATTCCGCGGGTATCTTACTTAATGATCTTAAACGGATTATTGCGATATTGAGACATGGGCATTTTGAGCGTAGAGAGTTTATTACTCAGGCTGCACATCTTGTATCTAGTAGCTGGCAGTCGGTTGGTGCAATTATGATCGCACTTGGGGTGGCAATTGGTATTCAGTTGGCTCCTGAGTTCGATTCGCGTGGTATGGGATCTGAGATGGGGATAGTATCTGCGCTTACTATGATTCGCGAGCTTGGTCCGATTATGGGATCGCTGATGATTGCCACTCAATATGGCAGTAGTACGGCCGCAGAAATTGCCAATATGAAAATCACCGAACAAGTAGATGCGCTTAAAGTATTTCGTGTAGATCCGATCTCATATCTGGTGGTGCCGCGCTTCGTCGCTGCTATTGCTATGTTTCCGGTGATTAATTGGCTAGCATCCATTATTGGTGTGATTAGCACATATATTACGGCAGCTGATGTAACTGATGTCCAGCTTAAAGGCTTCTTGAATAGCATTTGGTCCTATCTTGCAATTAATGATATTTTACTTTGTTTGTTTAAGTCGGCTATATTTGGTGGCATGATAGTGCTTATTGCAAGTAGTGTAGGACTTGCTACCAGTGGCGGTGCGCGCGAGGTTGGTAAAGCTACCACGCTAACCGTGATTCTTAGTTTTGTGATGATAGTGGTGGTGGATTTTATTATTACCGCTCTTTATATTTAATGCAGGCTCAAGAACTTATAACGAAACATCAAGATGAGTTCGAGCGCTATTACGAACTATATATGGCTTATAATTCTCACACTAATATTTCAGCCATAAGAGATAGAGAAGGGGTTTACGCTAAGCATTTTGTGGATTCGCTTGCAGCGTTACCTTTCATTAATGGATTGCTTCGGCACTGTGTGCCTCGCAATGACGAGCAAGGTCATTGCGAGCCCGTAGGGCGAAGCAATCTATTACAAGTATTAGATATCGGCACTGGCGGTGGTTTTCCTGCTGTGCCTCTAGCTATAGTTTTGCGCGGGCAGCCTATAAAGATCACAGCACTAGATAGTGTTGGCAAGAAGACCAAATTCGTAGAAGAAGTGAAACGAGAGCTGGGTCTTGATAATCTTGAAGTAATTAAGGCACGTGCTGAAGAGATTAAGGGTCGCTATGACATCATTACTTCGCGGGCACTAGCTATGCTCTCTGAGTCGCTGCCTTATGTCTCGAGACTCCTCACGCTCGGTGGCATATATATTGCTTATAAGAAGCTAGGCATAGATGAAGAGATTAAAGCCGCTAACCCTATTGCTTACAAGTACAAACTTGAGCTTACCGAACCTTATATCTACGATTCCAAACAGTTACTAATATATAAAAAACATTAATACTCCACTTTGCTACAATAAATCCTGCGGAGTGGAGCAGTCTGGTAGCTCGTTGGGCTCATAACCCAAAGGTCCTAAGTTCAAATCTTAGCTCCGCAACCATTTTATGCAAGTAATCACATTAGATCTGACTGGAGTGCCATGTCCGATTAATTTTGTGCGCACCAAGCTTAAGCTAGAAGAATTAGCGATAGGAGATCAGCTGCAAGTAACTCTTGATGATGGTGAGCCAATAGAGAGTGTTACTAAGAGTATGACTGAAGAGGGGCAGCGGATTATGAGCAAGGTTCAGCATGAAGAAAGATGGTTGCTTGTGGTTCAAAAGATAATCTAATTTCTACTGATTTATAGATGCTATGCACGGCTGCCATCCCAGCCCACTCGCTGCGGAGGGCCTCGCTCGGGGCTGGGGGCGCGCCGTGCGTGCAAAGTATAAATGATCAAAGTAAAGCTACTTTTTGTTTAAGCAATTGCCAGTGCTGAACTTTGCTCAATAATACTGGTGAAATCCGCCAGCACTAATGAAGCACCGCCGATAAGAGCACCGTCTATATCAGAAGCTGCCATCTGTTCGCTAATACTGCTTGGTTTAAC
>JAYVUR010000074.1:0-3320 GCA_043787715.1 Candidatus Melainabacteria bacterium | reverse complement strand
GCTCCAGCGACACCGGTATCAAGAATAATGGGGAACGAGCTTTTTCTTCATTGGGATTTTCCTGCCACTCAAGGAAGTACAAACCAAGATAGAGTATATTGACACCCTGTTCTTGCAAACTAGCTTTAGCACGGTTACGCAGCTTAGCTAATGATTGATCCAGACTGCGCTCATCCTTATCAGTAACAAGGGTAGTTTCAGCATCAAAATCCATTAGAGGTCCAGCATCAGCACAACTCTCTTCAAACTCTTCACCCGGCGGCAGATCATCGGGATCAGGAGGAGCCAATAATTCAGTAATTGCCGGTGCCGCAGCTAAACCATGAAACTGTAAACTCTTCGCCTCAAGTACTAGCTTACGGAATATCTCTTCTGCCGGCTCCTTAATCTCTACAGAGAGACTAGCCCGCGGCCTAAAATACAACAACTGATTACGTTTACTAAAATCTATTAGCTTCTTCTGCCAAAGCTCAAGCTGACGCGCTACTAGAGTTTCTTTACTCTTAGATTTATCTTGTCCTAAAAAATCTGAAATCCCCTTGGGTGTCATCACCTTAGTGAGACGCTAGATTATTAGCTAGTGTTCCCACGTCATTGCGAGGAGTGCGCTAGCACGACGAAGCAATCCAGCACTAGTCATGGATGCTTCGCTTCGCTCGCAATGACAATAACTTTACGCCGCAGGAGCTGCTTCTTCAGCAGGCGCCGCAGCAGCTTGCTTAGCAGCTTCGGCAGCCGCTTCAGCTTCACGCTTCTCAGCTTCAGCCTTACTTGTTTCACGACGCTGACGCTCAGCTTTACCGATCTTAGTAGATCTAGATTTAATTTCAGCAACACGCTTCTGCTTATCAGCACGTGACATCGCCTTGAACTTGAAGGATCCTTCTTCAAGTTGATGATCTGGTGTGCGCTTAAGGAGAGCAGCAACCGTATCACTTGGCTGCGCGCCGACACTTTGCCAATACTTGGCACGAGTAGAATTAAGCACAAGTTCTTTAGTGTGCGGGTTATAAAAGCCAAGTACCTCAACAGGTTTACCATCACGTTTATCACCCTTAGGGATAACTGCGATCCTGTATATAGGAGCGCCTTTTTTACCGAATCTTTGTAGTCTAATTGTTAGCATTTTTTTATTGACGCCTCTGGCGCTTGAGTTATCTATTCTAGCGAATTTTAGGGCTAAAACCCAAGTTTCACAAAGCTTTTAGACTTTAGCCGCTGTAAGTTCCTTGGCTTTAGCCACTGGATCAGCGATTTCAGCCCAGTTAGACCCTGCGAAATGAAGTCCAATCTCACGCTCGGCTGAGCCCGGGTCAGTATCACTACCATGGATAATATTATCGCCAATACTGCGGCCCAAACGCTTACGAATAGTACCTTCTGCGGCTTTCGCTGGGTCAGTTGCGCCCATAGCTTCGCGCGCGCGCGCCACTATATTATCGCCCTGCCAAACCATCCCCAAAATAGGTCCGGCCGTGAAAGATTCGACTAATTCCCCAAAAAACGGTCTTTCCTTATGAGCTGCATAATGGGCTTCTGCCAGCTCTTTAGATGGCGCATATGCACTCATAGCAAGGCATTTGGCGTCTGGCAGCAGCTTTGTTAGCATTTCTACTACTTCTACAGATTCCCCACGGGCATATGAGGTGGGTTTTACGGCTAGGAAGGTTTGTTCTTGTGTCATAACGGGGGTTCATTGTAGCAGAAGTATATGGTTATAATAATATTATAATAACTTATCTTGACTAATTGCGCCAAATTATTTACAATGACAAGTTGTGTCTATTGGAATACAGACTAAAGAAAAATATGGGGTTGGTCTTCGATGGGGAGAAGTTAAGGTTGCAGCTCATCTGATTAATCACCCTGCTCTTAGGAAGTTATCCGTTGATCAAAGAAACTCCCTCCTAAATAATATTCATGCCATGAAAGTACATTCAAAATTAAGTAAGGATTGCTTAATTACAGAGCTAAGCTTACCCAGCGTCGCTATAAACAGTATTGTGGATTGCCTTAGTGCATTAATGAAGAATGGTTACCTGCAACAATTAGAACCCAGTGAGGCAAAGCTAATAATTGCAAAAATTTCTCTAATCCCCACTAGCAGTAAGTATCAACCATTTTTAGAAAAATTTCTGACTGCTTTCTTTTCAAGTCTAAAAGATTCAACCCTACTTACAATACTAAAGCTCAACAATTGTGCTTTACTTAACCCACATAATATAGCGTTATTAAATAAACTTGGAGTCTTTAATCGCCTAACTAGCCAGCAAGCATCAAGCCTGATAACAGCCTGTCCAAAAGAGACTGAAAATGTTATTAGTGCACTAATTTCTTGCAAAGCACTTATAAAGAAACTTAGTGGGGATGCGTTATTTACACTCATCAAGAGTATCCCTGCAAGCAAATTTCAAGGCTATATCTATTCCCTTGCCGAAAGTTTAAGCGACGAATTCTCACCAAACGAAACTCACAAACTTCAACATATGTATATTTGCCCTTTGTTACCAAAGCAAGTGATGGAATTTCGCGAACTTTGCAATGAGCATTCCGCAATGCCAAGCTTTGCCGCAATAATGCTAAACGATCCGATATCAAAAGATTACATGCTCAAAGAACTAGAAATTGCTGACATGCTTGATAGGGCTAGTATCCGAACTAAAGAAAAAGTTGCTCAGGCCGCCGCTAACCAAGGGAACGGAGCATGCATCAAAAGAGTGTTTGAACTACTTGCAAACGGCCCAGAAGATAGTATCCCCAGAGAGCATATCCTTAAACCATTAACAAAAAAAGGGTTGAGCAGAACAGCAATACTTGATATCTTTGGCGAGAATCTGCGCACTAATAAGTTACGCAACAAAGCTATAGCTTATTTCGAAAAAATAGACCGAGAGGCAGCTCGGGCTAAACTTTTGCTTACACCTCTACCAAAAAGCTTATGTGCTGGTGCGAGCGTCTTTGATAACCCAACTGGGAGTCGCCCTATGTCTTACGCTAGAAGATCTGGACATACTGGACTTTACCGAGGCTAGATTGACTGACATGTCAGCGTATAATTAAGACAATGCAACCCCTCTCTCCAATCAAGTGGCTAGAAGACACACAGAGCATCTCTGTTATTGACCAGCGCTTGCTTCCCTATAGTTTTACAGAAGTCGAAATCACAACTCTAGACGAGGCGGTACGGGCAATCAAAGACATGATCGTGCGCGGAGCGCCGCTAATCGGCATCACCGCGGCTTACGCTATGGTGCTGGCATATGATGGATTGCTTCGTCGCGATGCTCCTCGCAATGACGAAGCGCACCCTCCTCGCAACG